>JBGQLF010000096.1:0-13188 GCA_041499985.1 Gemmataceae bacterium | reverse complement strand
CTCCAGGAACACAGCGCCAGGGGAGGACCGGACCGTTCCTGGTATCATCCCCAGATAGGGACGGAAACACAACCGGCAGCTGCAAAATAAGACTGATGATTACTCGGACAAATTCCTAGACCCGTCGCGCCGGTATGCCTTGAATGCCTTGATAATGTACCACATGCCTTCAATGAGTTTATCAGTCGTAGAATTCATCGTATTTCTCCTATTTGTGGTTCCGGATCTGGCGGATAAATGATGACGTGGCCAGGGAACAGTTCTCGAAGCTTGTTATCCGCCAGCTCTTCCGCCGGGACTGTGTCATTTTCCTCGATCGCCTCTTCTGAGTAGACTTTGATGAGAACTGTCTTCCCATCCTGTTCTACCCGCACCTCTCGGTCAGCCCATTGATCCTCTGGGTCCCATGCGATGCATTCGGCTGGGCTGACAGCATCCCATTGCTTGCTTTGACCCCGGCGGCTGTATACGAAGAGGAAAACTCGCTGCTTCTTCATTGATGAACCCCTTTACACCAACGTTCCGGTTTCAAATCCGGGCAGTGCGTCCGCAGGCCAAGGCAGAATGTTGAGCTCTAGGTGCAACTCCCATGCCTAGCTCATCCATTTGGCATGGTTCGCATTAAGTCTTTAATCTCTAAGGACTTTTGGATTGCTATCGGAAATTGAATATTTGACTTCTTGTTTATACCTAGTCAGATTGGCGGCCTAGAAATCAGAGCGATCTGCCCGAAAGACAGGCACTCGATTTGTTTGCGGTCTGGGTTCGCGACCGCGAGCCTTTCCGCGTCTTGCTCTTCTCCCCTCTCTAAATGCACGCCGGCTATAAAAGTGGCCGGTTTGTTCACAGTAATCGGCATTGGCGCCAACATTAGGTAGCCGCGGCCTGGCCGCTCCCCGACTGGGATGGTCTGCCCCATTTCTTGGGCCGGTTGGGCCCCGGCGCCGACGATCCAGCCAGAGAAGCCGGCAGGGAAGCTGGCCAGCGGCAATAGAGTAGCTCTGTCCCATGTTCCAGTGTCTGAGCGGTCTCACGCTGGGAAAGCGCGGAGACAGCTACGCCTTCCGAACGCGGCGGCGAGCCTCCTGGACGCGGCAATGGGCATGCTTGCGCTAATGGCCCCTATCGCAGACATCGTCCGTATTCACGGCTGTCCGGTGTATCCTCGGGCGGTTCGATACGCCGGTCGATGGGACCGGATCGCGCATCATCGCGAGCCAGATTGCATTCGGTGGGGCGGACCCAAGCGCGCAAAACCAGCAAGAAGGTGATAACTAACGAGTCCGTCGGCCGGTTCATTCAGAACGATCGAAGTCGAAGATGGTGTAACCCAGTTTGAAGCAGTTGTGCGGCGGCGCGTCCCAGTTGTCTTGCAGAATGCGCTCCTGGCGGGCTTTGCAAGGAAACTGTTTTGTACAGTAATTTGTTCCCTATCTTTTTTGGGACAGACTCCCACTTGGTACTTGTTTTTGCCTCCGAACTGCCGCCTTTTTTGGGAAACGCTTGAGTTTCCTTGCAAAGCCCTCCTGGCGGTCCGGCGGCAGCGAGTTCCAAAACCTTGGCGCTACGAACCAGTGGTCGGTCCCGTAGATCATCCAACCCTCCAGGAGGGCGAGCATCCGTTCCGGCTTGGGTGGCTTGCTCTCCAGCAGGACCCCGAAGCAGTCCTGCTGGGCAAACCGCCCTGCGGCGATGATCTCGGTGCCGTCGATCTTGGGGATCGCCTGTACGACGAGCTGGACGTGATCGGGGACGCCGTGACGCGCCACGTGGAACCCGGCTAAGCCCGCCAAGGCGACGGGGAGCCTCGGGACCACCGTCATCCTCACCCAGACCAACCCGCTGTCGCTTCCATCCAGAACCTTAGCCGCCTGCGGGTAGAGTTCCGTTTCGATGAACGTCATGTCCCCGGCCTTCTCCTGGAGGACCTTTTTGAAGTGCTCTATCCACCCAGAGACCATGTTCGTCGCCGTGATTTGCAGGTTCGGGTTGCGCGCGATGAAGTTGGCGTCAACGTGCGCGCGGATTCTGTCCAGCAGGTGGGCGTGCAGCATCCTCTCCTGTGTCGCGATGATGCTGCCGAAGTATTCGACCTCGCGACGCTTGGCGACCAGCTCGCGGCACACGATGCGGAAGAGCTGAAGCTCGGCATCACGGCCGGAGCGGATGCCGCCGTTCTGCTCGAACTCGGCGAAGACCATCTCGTGGCGCTCGCAGAAGCCGGGGAACGTGGAAGCCTCGCCAACGCCCACCTCTTGCATGACGGGGCACCCCCGGCCCAGGTCGAAGCTGGGCGTCAGGAGGGTACTGTTCTCGGCGATCAGGCGGAGGGCCGACTCCTGGATCGTGTGCGAGGCCCGGATGCTCTGTTCCGCGCATCCGGGGTAGACGCAGTTGCTGGCCCGCCGCCACCGGCGGCCGAAGCGGCTCACCTGCCCGAACAATAGGCCTCGTAACTGCCGCTCCCCGCCGAACGCTGGAAGGTCGTCTTCGAGCAACTCGTCCGTCACACGGTCGAGTACCTCGTCCAAGATCGCCTGATCCTGTCCATTCACGTCTCCGTCCCCCGCCGACATCTCGGCCGCCGCTTTCCCCCTCAATAAGCAGACGCGCCAGCCGAGCGCCGGGTTCGCCACAACCGTGCAGGAAGCTGCGAGGCTCCGGAGGAGTGCTGCCATGCCGCCCCCGACACGGATGCTGCGCTGCGCCAGGCCAGGGACACGCCGCCAAGTTGGCGGCGTGCTACATCGCCATCACTAACCGGGATGCCGACGCCCGGCAGGGCCAGACTCGCATCGACCAATACTACCCGCAGGTGCATGGTGTGATCAGGGACTACGTTGAACAGTGCTATCGCCGGTTCATGGCCGATCAAGAGCGTATGACTAAAGGCGATCGCAGCCACCGGGCCTCCCGCCTCGGGGGCAACGTAACCCTTCCACCACGGCGGTGGACCCTACTTCCGGATGCCGACGTAGCCGCCCACTGTAAGCGGGTTGGGGAGGTGGCGCGCGCGGAAACAATCCTCAAGGTAGCCGTTCCAGTAAGCATACCAGCACCGCTCCGCGGGAGGCATGGTGGGGATGCGGGAAGCCGGTGTGCCAGTCGAAACCGCCCACCGCCGGAACGTGGCGGTCAACCCATCGCATACCTCCTCCAGCACGTTGCTCATCGCCTTCTCGAAACGGCGGCCTCCGCCTGGCCCCCGCGGCTCGCCTTGGTAGAGCAAGACGTAGTGGGGGACGGACCGTGCCAGCCGCTGGCGGATTTTCCGCAGAACCGGGTGGCTCCTGATCTTCAGTACGGCGGCCTTCACGGTCCCGTCGTTGCTCATGGTCGGCCCGACGATCGCTCGATGGCGATCTCTCACTTGCCGGACTTTGCCTCCGCGGGCGAGCGCCTGCTGGAAGAAGTGGAAACGGGCCAACTGTAGCAGCGAATGCTTGAGCGCCGGCAACCCGGTCTGGAAGTCGAGCCAGGTTTCCACCTCAAACCAGAAGCTGCGTTCGCCGACGAGGAGGAGGGCATCGGGCTCGCCGAACCCATACGTGCGTCCGAAGTTGGGGAAGAGCCAGATGTCGGCCTCTTCCTCTTCCCCCACCGGCTCCGCGAACACCCGCCCGGTCCCGAATTGCCGCAGGCTCGGGAGGAGGATCGTCCGCACGAGGTCGTCGTGGCGGATCGCGTGGAAGAACAAGAATGTGAAGGAGTTCTCGCCGTAGCACTGGAACGTGCCCATCTTTCAATCCCGCCCGTGCCGCATCTGGGAGAAACGCATGTGTAGGAACAGCCCCAGGTATAGTACGGCGCTGGAGCCGCCAGTGGCGCACCGCGAGTTACTGGACAGGGCTCGCGAGCCCGTCGCTTCCGGATGCGGCGCTCGGAGGCGCCTCTACACCCCACCCGTAATACTGGACAGTCAGTGTCGGGCCGCTGTCGCCGGTGACTTTGCGAACGCAGCCGGTTGGCAGTTCCAGTTGGATCGGGATCCGCTCGTCGTTCTAAAGGAAGGTCACGACCAGGTCGGGATGCTCAAAGTAGTGGTCGCCGAGGGCGAAGCGGCTGCAGTTCACGGGTGAGGCATCCTGGTTCAGCGGAGCCTCGTGCCAGATGTCGGCATTCTAGGGCGGGTCGCTGCTGAGCGGCACCCAGAGCTATCGACCGGGAAGGCGGCGGCAGAGGACCCCGAGTCAGCAGCGACGCTCAGCTGAGCGGGCCTGAAGGGGCACTGTATGGAAGTCATCACCACGCGATGAATTGCGAAATAAACCATCGTGTGAAGTCACTTTACCCGTAAGGCCGCGTTGAGCAGTCACCATCGTAAACCGTACCCCAGGCGTCCCGCGCGTTGCGCGCTTCGGTCTGATCGACCGCGGTGTTTCGGACCGGAGCAAGTTGAGCGTCTGGTGGCGCGTCTACGGACAGGTCTGCGGCCGATTCAACGACACCTGCCCTGTTCCCCAAAGATCCGGTTTGCTCCTCGGTAGAATCCGTGAACTTCCTGCCGTCCGCGCTGTCGCTAACCCGTAAACTGACCAAGGGCTCACGGTTGCTGAACAGGCTTGTCCAGACCTATTCAATCGAACGGAAGTGCGGCATGACCAGTCTTTTCTACCTGACGGGAAAAGCGGCGCTGGTGACCGGCGGTAACGGCGGCATCGGCCTTGGGATTGCCCGCGGCCTGGCGCAAGCCGGTGCCCGGGTCGCCATTATCGCACGAAACACCGATAAATCGCACGCTGCCGCAAAGGCGTTGGCCGAAGAGACCGGCGCCGCGCCTTTGGTCCTGACCGCAGACGTTTCCTCACCCGATCAGGTGGCTGCGGTTGTCAACGAGGCCAAGAATGGCCTGGGACGCATCGACATCCTATTCAACAATGCAGGCATCAGCATTCGTAAACTGCCGCAGGACCTCACCCCTGAAGAATGGCACAAAGTCATGGACGTTAATCTCACCAGTGCGTTCCTGCTGTCGAAAGCCGTCTATCCCCACATGAAGCAGGTCGGCGGCGGTAAGATCATCAATATCGGCAGCATGACCTCCTACTTTGGGGCGAGTTACACCTCCCCTTACGCCACCAGCAAGGGGGGCATTGTCCAGCTCAGCAAGAGCCTGGCCCTGGCCTGGGCGGCGGACAACATCCAGGTCAATGCGCTCTTGCCCGGCTGGTTTGAGACCGAATTGACCGACGGTGCGCGCGCGCAAGTTCCAGGGCTGTACGAACGCGTTTTGGCTCGCATTCCGGCCGGCCGCTGGGCCAAGCCGGAGGACATTGCCGGGACGGCGATTTGGCTGGCAAGCCCTGCCAGCAACTACGTCACCGGCGCCGCGATCCCGGTGGACGGCGGCTTTTCATCGAGTTTGTTTTGAGCGCCGTAGCGCCAGCTGGTCCCGGCGCCATGTAGGAAGAGCCGAAGAAATCCAGAGGTCTATTGTGGCGCGTCCGTCACACCGACCGCGGCGTGTCGGACCGACGCGTTTTTCTATGCCCTCCGCGAAGCGTCCTGGTCCCGAGGGATCTACGATGGATCCTCTGCCGCGGAGACCTCAGCCGGCTCGACCTGCTCGCCGGCCCACACGCCCTGGGCGAAGAAGGCCTGCAACTCGCTGCCCACGAGGATGTGCTGCTGGATACGAAGCATCCGACCCAGGGCGATCTGGTTGATCTCGCGCACCATGCACGCGACGATCGCCACGGTCAGCAGATTGGACCGCTGCTGATCCATTCCCTTGAACTGCGGCATCGTCCCGCCGTGGGTGATGGAGTTGCGCGCGGTGTTCACGTAGCGGACCCGGCGTTCAGTGTCCGCGTCACAGGGATCTTCGACGACGCCCAACTCCTGAACCAGGCTCAGCAGCCGACCGTGCATGGAGTCCGTGCCCTGCATCGCCTTGGCGCGAAGGAGACCCTTGTAGGCCTTGCGCTGCTCGGTATCGAGACCAGGGCATGGCTTCCACCGCCTGCCCCACGAGATGGGCCAGGCTGTTGCGCACGGGCCGGGGGATGGCTGCCGCGCCGATGTCCGGCCAGTTGTCGAGTAGGATGTTCAGTGCGGTGTTGTACATCCCGGCCCTGACCGGGATGACGTCGTAGTCCGTGGCGCAGTTGTGGAAGATGATGGCCAGCTGCATCTTGTGCTCGACCAGATTCGCGCGGTTGGACCAGGCCTCGGCCGCCGCCCGGAACAGGGAGAGGAAATGCACGGGCGCGTCGCCGGTACTGGACGGATGGTACCGCCCCACGGTTTCGCGCCCGGCGACACGTCTGCCGGTCAGGAAGGTGAGCAGCTCCAGCAGGTCGCTCGTGCCACCGTCCGCCACTGGAGAGGTGCAGACCACGCTCTGCTCGCCGCTGCTCCCGACGAGGCTCGCCTGGGCGGTCGCCGCCCAGCAGCCGGCGATGATCCGGAAGCACGGGAAGGGCGTCTCGCCTCCGGCTTCCCCGGGGTGCTGCACCAGGCGCACGGCAGCGTCGTACGAGGGACTGAGCGCGATCTGGAAGGGGCCGACTTGCCCGCTGGCGGCCTGCTCCGGCAGGCGCTGGTAGAACGGGATCAGATTGAACAGGTCGAACGGCGGCATGCGTTGCTCCTCCCTTGCTCCGGTCGGGACAGGCTGGCGACGGATCTCGGTGCTGCGCCTGCGCTCGCGGCGCGGCAGGAGGCACTCCTCCGTGGGGAAGCAAGGGCGCTGCCCGGCACACCCGTCCCGGGCCACTGCGCCCGCAAACCCTCTCTTGATAATGAGAAATGGCGAGCGGTCGTCCCAACTCCTCGGCCTGGGCAATCGGAAGGGCTATTCTATCCCAATCACGGCGACGCGGCGGGCAAGGGGTCCTTGGATCGCGCCCGGCAATCGCTCGCTCGACGTTGGGAGACAAACCATGATGGCGCACTTTGCGATTGCCGGAACTCCCTTCGCCATCGTTGATTGCGATTGGCCGGACGATCTCGTGCAGCGCTTCCTCGACATCATCGGCAGGGTCTGGAACCGGATGCCGCCCCTCGCCCGACTCATGTTCCAATGGCACGTCCGGGCGCGTGGTGGGCCCGTCATCCGCCTGGCCTCGGATCGGGGGCGCTGGGGAGGGAGGTACGGGTGGGCGGCCTTCAACCCCAAGGACGGCAATCTGTGGTTCCACGCGGCGGCGTTCGCGCATGTCCCTGACGCACTGGCCGTCGAATCCAGCGTGGCGCACGAATTGGCACACGCGATCCTCTTCGTGCTGGGCGAGCCGCGACACGTCAGCGGGTCGGGGCATCCCGGCCGGGAGTGGCTGGTCGAGGAGGTGCTGGAACGCTGGGGGTACGACCCGGCGAGGTTCGAGGTCTGGCGCCGATTCGTCCATGAGGAGGACGACCGCCTGCCAGCGAGGCAGCCTCCGATGGCCGACGCAGAATTTGAGGATCTTCAGAGAGCGCGCCTGGCTCACCTGGAGAGGAAGGCTGTGGAGCGCACGACGTTCCTCGCCGAGAAGCAGCCGTATCTGGACGCCGCAAGCGCTCGGTCACCAGAGGAGCATGTTCGCCTTGCCGAACGAGAGCCTGCCTCAGTCCCCGAAGCGTTGGCGGGCGCGAGGCTGCCTACCGCATCGAAGGGATGATCGCTATGGATAGGCACAGTGCGCTTTAGCGACACGGCCGCCGATGTCCGCGCCCGTTCCTGTTGGAGGTGACCGATGATGACTTACGACTCAGCGTGGAAGAGGCGGTACTGCGATTTCCGCGACTTGGAGCACGGGATCGGGGCTGGAATCCCGCATCTCAAGGATCTCTTGTACAGTTCGGTCAGTGGACTGCCGTACTTCGAGCGTCGGCTGAAAGAGTACCGCGATGTCGGCCGACAAGATCTATCCCCCGACGATCTCCGGAAGATGGAAGAGTTTGCGAGGGCACGAAGTTCGTACAACCCCGTCGGCAACTTCGTATACGAGGACGCGTACCACATCGCGTTCCACATGCTCTCGCGGTGGCGCAGCCCCGACCAGCCGCCGCCTTCCGAACACCGGGGACTGCTCTATCGCGGCCAGCGCGACGTCCGGTGGAGCTTGGAGGCCTCCATCTTCCGGTGGCTCTCCGGGGACGACGCCCTGAAGCGGCGAACGGAGCTGGAGACCAGGGCACGCAACGCCTGTGCGATGGCGAAAGCCGTCGGCGCCCGTCTGAAGATGCCCTTTACGGACGCGATGGCCGTCACCCAGCACTATTCCCCCGAGTTGGCGCTTCCCACGTGGCTTCTCGACTTCTCTCGTGACCCATGGGTGGGGCTGTTTTTCGCGACCGACCGCGGCGAGCCGGGCCAATGCGGCGTCGTCTGGCGGATGGGTCAATCGGAATACGTCGACCTCAGCGCCGGGGGAAACAATCCGATCGGCGAGCTGCAGCTGGCAGTCCCGAAAGGCGTGCCGAGGATCGATAACCAGGCCGGCGTTTTCGTCGCGGCCGCACACCCAGAGTTGCTCGGCCAGTACGTTTTCCCCGGGCGTGAGACGCAGTTTCACCAGCGCGAAAGCCTGCTCTTCGAAGATCCGTACTTGGGCATCACCCGAGACCGCATCTACCCGACCAAGGACAACGTCCTCACGACGCTGGCCGGCGTGAAAGAAAAACTCGTTGCGTGCGGCTGTGGCGGTGATCCGTTGAAGTGCGTGGTGCCCACCACGCTCTACAGCGACCCCCGGGACCCGGGGACTTACGACGCGATTCTCCGGTCCTGGCTCCAGCCGTACCACGGTCTCGTGGGGACCCGGGAGGAAGTGGAGCGTGCATTCGGGGCCCTCGCCCGGTTCCACGCGTTGCTCCAGCAACGCTTCGCCCCGGGGATGCGGATCACCGTCCGGTCCTTTAACCGCCTCCGGGAGGCGTTAATGTACACTTGCCAATCCCGGAGCCCGGACAAGCCGGAGTACCTGCGAGACATCATCCGCTGGGCTTACAACATCAGCCCGCTGGGGTGGAACACCCCCGAGGAGACGGAGCAGTTACGCACGGCCCTCGATGAGGTGGTGGGATCGCTCTAAGGGCCGTCGCTCCGACGTCCTCAGCAGTTCGACCCACGCATACCTGCTTCGGTCTTATCGACCGAAGTGACCAAGCCAAAATCCGTACCACGCAGCGGTGCGGCAAACCGAAGCGCGTTCCTAGCCCGGTTGTTGGCGATATTCGGAGTTGCAGCAAACATCAGGCGACCGCGGTCACCTGGCGGGCGACATCCCCGGCCAAGTCCGTGCGCCGGTCATCGTAGATCAGGAGCGTGCGCAAGTCCTGGTGCCGACCGAAGCGCTGCACGGCTCGGACATCGCTACCCGGCAGAGCCAGCGCGTCCTGGATGGCGCTGTGCGGCAGGGCGTGTCGACGTGTCTTCAGCCGGATTGCTGCACCCAGACGGCGCACCCTCTGGCAGACGACCGACCCGCACCATCGGCCGTTGCGCTTGTTGACGGTTCCTGTTCAGTCCCCGCTAACTCCGGCCCCCTCATGGGCGCTTGCCCCTCTGACCCAGGTGGACTTGGTCCACGATCCACCACAGCGGCTCACGCCGCACGGTTGGCCAGGTAAATCATCGGCGCCTCCGGGCTTCTTGCCGTGCTTGTCCCAGTAGGCGGAGTAGCCCACCCGACCGCCGCAAGCCGGGCACGCATCGAAGTACTGCCGAGGCGGCTCAACCAGCGTGCCGTAGTGGCGGCCCGGACGGACTGGGACCAACAACCCACACGCTTCGCAGTCCTGCAACGGCAGGGCCTCGTCGTCGGTGAGGTACACGGCGATCACTTCCGCCGGGATGCCGGCGGGCACCCGCCCACCTTCGCGCAGGTTCGTCGCCCAGGAAGACAAACCGTAGCCCCGCTCCGGAAACGCACGCGCCGCCGCTTCCACGGCGGGCCGCTGCTCGGCAGCGGCCACCGCCAAGAGTTCGCTGAACCAAGGGCGTTCCCTCGGGGCGGGCCGAAGCCGACGGAGGCTGGAGACTTGGCTCTCCAGCCGGTCCAGGCGGCGTTGAGAGCTTCCGTTACGCATGGGCTGTCCCTCGTAGGCACCGCTCCAAATCTTCCCGGCTTCTCACCACGACTTCGATAAGACGCGTCACGGTCGGCGCCCAGCCACAGGCCGCGCACGGCTCGCCGGCTTCGCCCCTGATTGCTTGCGGTACGGGCGTCGCATCGGGCGAATCCTGCCGGAAGCAGCACCAGACGCTCTCGGCGCGGTTCCGGCAGGCCGGGCAGCGTCCGTGGTGGGGTAGCCTACGTTCCAGGCGCTGCAAGCGAGTGTGGAGTCGCACGCTGGTTCTCCCGGAGGCTTCGCTCCCACGCGTCGATGGCTTGCAGCAAACCATCCACGTAGGCTTGCTCGTCGTCGGTCAAGCCGGGCGGCGGTTCCCCCGTGGCCAGATAATCGGCGATGCGCTGCTGGTGCGCCCACTCGGCCGGGTTGATCCACGCAGGGCTGGGGGGGGCGGGCGTCGGGCCTTCCCCCGCCGGTACGCCTCCCAGCGCTCCATCGGCTCGAAAACGCTGGCTTCCCGGAGTTGTTTCCGCTGGCAGAGGGCGGTCGCTTGCTGCTCCAGCTTGGCCAGACGGTGGCGTAGGTTCACGGCGTCTCCTTGCCCGCTGGCGTTCTCCGGGTTGGACCCGAAGCGGTATTACGCGTCTCTCGCTGCCTGGGGGTGTAACTGTCGGTACGAGAGTTCGAATCCCAGTCACTCGGGAGCCTGGCCGAGTAGGCAGCGAACCGTCTCGGCACAGCAGTGGACTCTCGGCCGCCACCTTACCGCTCACACGCCTGGCTGGCCTTGCCGAGCTGCTGCTCCCGGGTAGCCCGTCGCTCCTCCAGGTCGCCGACCTGCCATGATTATGGTGTGGCACGCACGACCCCTGCGACCGGCTTCTGCGTCCGGCGGACCAGGTCGTGCGCGTCCGCCGGCATGGGACATCGGGCCGTCCACCCTGTCAGTCCTTGGCCGCGTTGGCGGCTGGCGCTGCCCGTGACACCAGGTCCTGCCACAGCTGCCGCTGTTTCCGCCAGTGCAGCGCCGCGGCCAGCGGCTGCAACTGGCGCAGGTGGATGGGGTCGCGACCACGAACCGTCCGCGGCAGCAAGAGGATCTGCTCCTGGATATCCGGAGCCAGGTAGAGCAGGTTCATGATTTGGCTGACCCGGGCATGGCTAACGTGCCCGAGCCGGGCCAGCGCCCTGTAGTTCTCGATGACCCCGTCGCGGATCAGTTGGTCGAAGCGGAGCGCCAGAGCCAGGAAGCGGGCGACCCGCGGTACCCGGCCCTGCATGGCAGGACGCGACGGCTCTGGACCAGTCCGAAGCTCCTTCCGGCTGCCTTGGCCACGCCGGTAGAAGTGGATCCTCTTCTCGATGGTCAGGGTCGTCGTCATGCGCGCTTCTCCTTGCCCTGCCGGGCCAGTTCCTCGGCCAAGGTCTTGAGGCCCAGGGGATGGAAGGCGATGGCCACTTGGCCTTGCGCCCCATCGTAAGCCACCTGCTGGACCAGCAACTGCACCACGCGGGCCTGCTCGCGCGGCGTCAGCGACGCCCACACCGGATCGAAGAGGGACAGCGCCAGCGCTGCCTCGTCTGCGTCGCGGAGCGGGTGATGCAGCGTGTGGATCTGGTCGCGGACCTTCCGCACCCGCCCCTCGACCAGACCCAGGCGTTCCTGCAAGTCCGCCAGCCGTGCGTTGAGCGAGCTGTTGTCGTCCCCGGGCTGGATCTGCCCCGAGAGCGTGCGCATCTCGCCGTGCCAGCTGGCCAGGTCCTTCTCCAGCCCGCGCTGCTCGGCTTCCAGCTCGACGGTGCGGGCCTCCTCCTGCTGGCGTGCCTGAGCCAGGACCTCCTGGAGCAAGGCTTGGTCTCTGCCGATGCCCTGGATCTGCTCGACCACGAACTGCTCGATTTGCGCGGCAGGGATCGACTTCGACGGGCAGGTGTTCCAGCCGCGCTTCTGGGCGCTGGAGCAGACGTAGTAGCGGTAGCGCTTGGTCGCGTTCCGCGTGGTGTGCGTCGGCGTCATGGCGCAACCGCAGGGCACACAGCGCAGGAGGCCTTTGAGCAGGGCGCCGAACTGGTTGCGAACGGGCGCTCCCCCGGTGCTGCCGTGGCGCTGCAGGATGGCCTGCACGCGCTGGAAGACACCGGGGTCGACGATCGCGGGATGTTCGCCGTGGTGGATCTCGTCCTTGTAGCGGACCTTGCCCACGTAGGCGACGTTGGTCAGTAAGCGGTACAGGTTGGTCCGGGTGAATGGCTTGCCCCCGCGCTCGTGTCCCTTTCGGGTCTGCCAGCGCTTGTTGACCCAACCGCGCCGTTCCAATTCCTGCACCACCGGCAGCAACGACTGGTGTTGGAGGTACAAGTCGAAGAGGGCCCGCACGCGGACGGCCTCGTCTTGGTTAACCAGCAGCCGGAAGCCCTGCGGGTCCACGTCGTAGCCCAGCAGGGGGTGGCCGCCTGTCCATTTCCCTTTGCGCCGCGTGGCGGCAATCTTGTCCCGCGTGCGCTCGGAGATGATCTCACGCTCGAACTGGGCGAAGGACAGCAGCACATTCAGCACCAGCCGGCCCATCGACGTGGCGGTGTTGAACTGCTGCGTCACCGAGACGAAGGAGACGCGGTGCTTGTCGAAGGTCTCCATCATCCTGGCAAAGTCGAGCAGCGAGCGGCTGAGGCGGTCCACCTTGTAGACCACGACGCAGTCAATCTTGCCCGCCTCGATGTCGGTCATGAGCTGCCGGAGCGCTGGCCGCTCCATGTTGCCGCCGGTGAAGCCGCCGTCGTCGTAGCGCTCGGGCAGGCAGGTCCAGCCCTCGTGCTGCTGGCTGGTGATGAAGGCTTCGCCCGACTCGCGCTGGGCATCGAGGGAGTTGAACTCCTGCTCCAGCCCCTCCTCGGTAGACTTGCGGGTGTAGACGGCACAGCGGACCAGGGGCAGTGTCGCCGGCCTCCCGTTGCGTTGGTTACGGATCATTGGTCACCTCCTTTATTACCCAGGCGGAAGAAGAGATAGCCGTTGCAATGGGAACCGGTGATCGCCTTGGCCACGGCGCTGAGCGAACCGTAGACGGTGCCCTCGTACTCGAACCCGTGCGGCAGGACTTGGACCTGCAGCGCCGCGCCCTTGTACTTGCGGGTGAGGACCGTGCCGGGCGGGGGCAACCGGTCATCCGGCTGGAAGCGCAGGGT
>JBGQLF010000095.1:0-13229 GCA_041499985.1 Gemmataceae bacterium | reverse complement strand
CCGATCAGCGCCAGCGCGTATTCCTGATGGTTGACCCCCTGCTTCAAGGCCATCGGCATGCCCATCATGAGCGGGCCGGCGGCAAGCTGCGCGTCGTGGACGGAGGAGGAAACAATCGGCGTCTCGGGGACCAGCGCCTCGGCCCGCGCTGAATCGTCGGTGATCGCGGTCACCGAGTCGCGGAGGATCTTCCGCTGGCCATCCGGGTCGAACTTATCCCGCCACTCCATCAAGGTCGCGGCAATCTGCATTTCTAGGGTTTTATTGCCGGCGCCCATCACGCGCTCGGGCTCGCATTCCCAAGCCTCGGGGATGAGCAGCTTGCTTGGGACACCGCGCTGGATAGCCGCGCCCCGAACGCTCTTGGCGTCCACGTCGCTGGAATTGAGCTTCAACAGCCGGCGGACGATCTCGAAATACTCGAACTTCTGATATTCGTAAGCCTGCGCGAAAGCGGCTCCGACCAGCGCGTTGCTGGTGTTGGTCTCGGCCATTACCTGCGTGGCGGTCTTTTCCTTCTGTGAGGGCTGGTTGGCCTGGTTCTGGAACATCGCCCCGTTCTCGCTCAAAGCCTGCTGGTTTTCCTGCAAACCCATCTGGACAAGCTGATGGTTTGGATGCCAGCGTTCGGCGGCCGGGACCGGGTTGATCGACTCGTCGATGATCGAAATGTTGGCCAGGGTCATCTTCAACGCCCGCTGATAATCTTCCTGCGTCTTCACCCGGTACATCTGGTTAAGCGTCTCGAAGACCGCTTCCTTTAATTTGCAGTGAAGCCGGTTGCCCAGGTGGCAGGGCGCGTACAGCAGCCAACCCAACGATCTAACCGAGTGGTACCGGAAAGGCGCCACGGCGGAGAGGTCAGCGTATTGCAGGCTGACGATGTTCTGCCAGGAGGTCCCCACCTTCCGGCTGCCGCTGTTAAACAGGAAATCGTCTTTGTCGCTGAGCCAGTCCGATTTGTCCGCGTGCCGGCTCACCGCGGGCTTGCCTCCGGTCAACGAGGGAGTCCCCCACGCATCCAGAATAATCCTCCGGATCCAGCCTTCTTGACCCTCGCTGTCGTCGTAAATGTAAAAGTCGAAGCAATCGATGGTCGGTACCTGATCGCTGGCGTAAAAGCCAGAGTCCTGCTTCAGCCGCTCCTCGCTCTTCTCGGGCGCCCAGACCTCGGGCCAGTTCCCCTGCATCAAATTGGTGGCCTGGCTGTCCACCCAACGCAAAGCCGCGTCAACTGCTTCCATGTTCCAACCCGGATCCCGGTGGTCCTCGCGGGTCAGCTTTTGAAGCTCCAGTCCCGTGAAGCTCCTCCGTAGCGCGAAGAAAGGCAGGTTCTCGAAGCCCACCAGCGTTTGGCTCGGTACTAGCAGATCCTCAACGCCGATGGCTCGCGGGCACCATTTATCTTCCGTCTCCCAGACCGCGGGCGAAATGCCGTGCAGCACAAGCTGAGCGAACTTGCTCCGCATCACCTCGAAATAGCCAATGGACCGCTTCAACTTCTGGTTGATCAGCTTCGTCAGGATCGCGCCGTACTCAGTCCGCTTGGACCTCGGCCCCATGTCGGTGGTCATCCGGAAGAAATAGCCTGGCTTCGTGAAGGCGTTGGTGAATTGGGCTCGGCCGTCGTGCAGCAGCCGGGTCATCGCCAGGTTGTTCACATTGACCGAAATCGAGTTCTCTTCAACTTCCTGCTGGCTGTAGGGAGGGCTCCCATTGGCCACGGCGTTGATCGCGGCGCGGTCTCGGCTGCGGGGAAATTCACCCAAAACTAAATCGTAACTGATTGAGTCGAGAAGGCGGGCGTCGTTGGCATCTATGGCCATGAAGGAGGCTTTACGACGAAGGGAGAGGGATTGCAAGCTTCAACCCGCCAACCTCATAACCCCCTTACCCCCTTCTCTCCGCATCCGAAAGAGGAGTACTTCAAGGAGGGCAACCCGCCCGCTCTATTTGGTGAGTCGCCGATGGGGCTCTGCCGCTGGCATTAACCTTCCGTTACTCGGAGGCGACGTGGGATAGCCTTGATTTTGGTGATCCGGTCCAAGGGGCATACAACCGGCGGGAAAGAGACCGAAGGTGTTGTGAGCACCCTCGGGGGTGTTGGCAGAAGTTGCAATCCTCGACCAACGGGTAACAAGTGCGGGAAGCACCAGTCTCCGGCTTGCGCCGAAATTGTCACAGATGATGTTCCCGCTACTCTCACAAAGCATAGGCGACTTTTACGGTGGACTCGCCTCCCCGTCAACAGAAAAGAATTTTAGCGCCGTCTCCGCGAACTTCCGGCCCAGCGCCTCATCGCGGTCGAAATTCATCACCCAGGGCGTCGGGTCCGACACCACTTCGCGGAAGCTCTGCGGGCCGTCCACGAGCCAAACCCGCGCCCCGCAAAGCTGCGCCTCGGCAACCATCGCCGTGTAATGGTCCAGCGTGTAAAGGTTTCGGGCCTTACGTAGCAACGAAGCGGTTTGCTCCCTGGTGTGGCTGGTGCGCGTGATGACCGGAATCTCCTGCAATGGCCGGTGGACCAAGCCCACAGTCTCTTTGCCGGTGTAAAGGACAGCCTCGACGGATTTCTCCTCCGGAAAGAACAGGCCTGGCTCAATGCAGGGGATCGGGATCGGCTCAGCAATCATCCCCTCGTAATGCGCCTGGACCTCTTTCACGAGGTAATCCGAGTACGGGATCACCAGCTCGGTTTTGGGGATCATGCCGCCGCCGAAGTAGGCGCTGGCGAAATAGAGCATGTAGCGGACAACGCGCTTGGCCTCCAGGGGGTTTCCGACAACGCAATCCGGGTAAACCACAATGTCATTGTCGGCGGGCTTGCTCCAATCGGTCACCGTCTGGTACCCGGCCAGGGTCAGCAGCGTGTCGAGGTACCAGCAGATCCGCACGCCCGCGGAGCGTTCGTCGTAGCCGGGGATGGCGAGGTTGAAGATCATTGACAGGTCATCGGCCAATGCGGCGCGAGGTCGCGGACGCGGGGAAGCCTCGGCCCCGTCCCGATCCACGCCTCGGCCAGGTAAAAGTCGTTGTGGTTTGAAGCGTTCTCCGGCAAAGCGGGCAGGGTGTTGATGAACGAAGCTTTGGCCCACCAGAAATTGCCGCCGAAATAGTGCTGAGGCAGGCCCATCGGGAAATCGAGCCAGTGAGCGCCGGCGGCGTCGAACGGTCCTTCGAGCGCGGCCAGGCAATCGCGCCAGCGCCAGATGACGGCTCGCTCCATGCAGCGCCGCCAGCGGTCCCAGACCTCGCTCACGCGATGGGTGACGCCTTTGGAGTGGTGATAACAGACGAAGGCGTCGGGATTGGCCCGGCACCATGATCGGAGGTTTCTCAGGGTTGGTAATTCACTCTTTGCGTCCGGCCCATGTTCCATAAAGTAAGCCCCTTTCGGGCACAGTAACGCGGCCGCGAGCGGGTCGCCGTTCACGCCAATGTAAAACTCTGCCGCCGCCTCTCGAATGCGGCTGAGTTCAATCGATGACATTTGCTCGGTCATCACTTCAACGCCGCGCTCCGGGTCAATGGGCGGATCGCCGCCGCTCAAACGGCAATGGTAGAAGATGGCGATTTTACGGCTCATGTTCGCCAAAGAATCTCGAACTTCAAAGGGCCAAGAAACAGGCGTAAGCTGTAAAGGTATTTTGACACGGGCAGATAGCTCACCCGTCCGGTCGCGAAACCCAACAGGCAAACAAACTCGCCGCCCCGATTCCAAATACTCAGGTGTGCTTTGTGATATTTCATCGGTATCCGATCCTCTCGCAATGTTGGTCCAGGCAAAGGCATTCTTCCCGTTCGACGTGGCGCCACTCGGGCACGCCGTAGCAACCCTTCAACGTCACCATGAACGCTGGCAGCCCGAATCCCAGCACAAACCGGGTGATTGAATTCCCGCCGTGCTCGAACTCATAGCGCATGTGGTTGGGTACCGGCGCCATCGGATAGGCGTTCAGAAGCTCTGGCGGGAACCAGAAGAAGGTTGTCCTGATGTGGTTAGACGGCTGGTGAAATCCCCAACCGCCGTAAAGCCCTGGCCCTTGCTCGCAGTAAACCTCAACGATGCGCTCCAACCATCCCCGCCGCCAGAAGTTGACGTGCGCTCCGCAACAGATCAGCAGGTCGCAGGGGACACTCGCCGCCGCCCGCTGGTACGCGCCAATATCCTTGCCCAAATTATCGTGGGTGAGCCAGTCGCAATCAATGCCCTTGAACGGCGCTTCGGTGAGGCGATCTGGCGGCCGCCCGTTGCTGATGACCAGCAGCCGATGGTCGAGCGAGTCCTTGAACTGGCGATACGAGTTGGCAAAGCGGTAGGCTAACGGGTCGTACACAGGCCGGTTGATCTGGGGGAAGCAGTATGCGACTACCAGCCTCATGGAACGGATTTCCAAACCTGCCGCTTTTGAACGGCGCGGATCAGAGACTGTGATTTGGCCCTCATTTTATTAGCGACTTTTCCTCAGCTAAAACCCAACAGCGAGCGTCCAGGTCTTTCCGCACTTCATCGGGAAGGTGTTTGAGTTTGTATTCGATTGGGCAATGGACGGCGAGCGGCAATGGACAGAGGCAACCCAGGCACGTCCCTAATTTCTCATCATCTGGCGTCGTGAGTTTTAGCTCATGAATGCGGGCCATGCGCTTTTTGATGAGCTCGGCGGCGGGCACCGTAAACCAATCGGTGAGCGGCTTCACGTCATTCTTCGGGCACGTCGCGCACGTCGCCGCACGTTTAGCTGAAAGCTCAGCCGGTACCGGAGGGTCGCCAGAGCTTTCCCAGTCGAGCAGCACCTTCGCGCCTTCAGCTATCCTTCTCACGTCTGCCGCAACAGACTTCAGCTTTTGGAGCGCTGGCTGTTGCAACTCCGGAAAAGGGATGGCTGAGCCACCTCCCCCTGTGATGTAGTCGGTCCATCCATTCGCCTCACAGATGCGGGCGTTGAATTGGTCCACCTCTTCGGCAACCGAGTTGTAATCTGTGGCCCAGTGAAATTTGTCCCGCTTGAACGGGTTGCCGTTGCGGGCGGCGATGAGGCCCTGGACAACCTGATCGAAGCTGGCGTTGCGTGGGGCTTCCCAATTGACCTCCGGTTGCCGGAAGAGGAAGCCTCCGGCGGGTGTGAATTTGTTTCTACTGATGAGCTTTGACATATTTGATGCCAGTTAACCACGACCAATTACTGCCGTCGAGAATCTCGCGGACAGTTTCTCGGATCACTCCAAAGCGCCGCGCAATTTGTTGTTGGGACAACTGGCCTTTCAGGCTGGCAATTTCAAGCACTTCGCTCTCAGTAAATCTATGCCGGTAATGTTTTGTGCCTCTTCGCATCCTGCCCTTGTGGCCAGCGTCTCGAATATTATCGGCGTTCTTGGCAACAAAAAGGTGGTCCGGATTACAGCACGGCGGGTTGTCGCAATGATGGCAAACTGAAAAACCTTTAGGGATTTCTCCACAGTTATGACGGTCTCCCCGCCAAATCCAGCAATCCGATGGCGGATCTTTGATAATTTTGGACAGTAGCCTTTCCTTTGTCATTGGGCGGAGCATTGCCATTCCCTGATTCTGCCACGGCTCGAAAATAATTGCAACAAGTTGTTGACGACATTACCAGATTGTGGTTTAGTCGGTTTGTGAACGAAAAACTTCGCAAGCAAATCAGGCTGGATCCAGACCTTCACGAAGCCCTTGAAAGTCTGGCTAAAGTTTGGGTGCCGAAGGTGACAATCCAGTCGCTCGCCAACGCGGCGATCCGGAATGGACTTGGCCAGCTTGCTAAATCACAACCAAAAGGAAAATAACTATGCCCGCTGAAGAAACTGACCTCGGACTCCAGGGAGAGGGAGTCGAAAGAAAGAAGATCAAGGCCCTCGATGATGCCTTGCTTGAAATCGAGCGCTGCTTTACCAATCGCAAGAAGTGGCAGGACTCGGAAGCCGCCGCCCGGGGTGTGGCGGTCGAGCTCTACCACAAACACAACCTGAAAATCTATCGCGGCCCGGACGAAAAGCTCTACCAGTTGACCACGCTGGAGAAGGTGAAGCGTGCGCCGGAGCCGGATGCGGACGAAGATTAAACCGAATTCTAAATGAACAAAAGGCGCTCGACTGAGCGCTAATGCGAGCGAGGGCCTAGCAAGCCCCGAAACAGTAGGCAACCCACCAAGCCCCCGGGGCAATCTGGCCCTGGGGCGGATCGAAAACTCCATGAACATTCGCCTCACCAAAAACCGTGTTCTCCTGCTCCGCCTCCCCAAGGCTACGCAGTCACCCGGCGGCATCCACTTTCCGATGCAATTTAACGACGATGAAAAAGTTTGGTGGGTGGGTGGCGTGAGCCCGAAGGTCACCGAAATAGCCTTGGGATATCGCGTGCTCGTTGACTTCACCAGCGGCTTTACGGTATTGCCGGATGACTCCCGTCTGGTCGATGCTTCACAACTGCTGATGAAGTGGTGAATGCAGGCGACTCTCTTCAACACCCGACTGATGGCGACGACGCAGCAGATGACCGCTGTGAGGCGTGCTCCCATGTGCGACAACTCAACCCCCTGGTGCGCGACTTCGCAGGAGGCCATCGCCGCGTGGAAGCTGAGTCTCGCGCTGAGCAAATGAACGACATTGACGACAGCCTGCAGGAAACCGCCCGCGCCATCACGGCACACCTGCCGCCGGGGACCGCCTTCATCCTTCTGGCCTGCGACTACGGGGAAGGGCCGGGCCGGAGATGTAGCTATGTAGCCAACACCGACCGCGAAAGTGCCCTGGGACTGATGGCGGAATTTCTCCGCAAGGCCGACGGAGAGAACTGGGGCCAGCACGTCGAACGCGGACCCGCCGCGCCAGGAGAGCCGACATGAAACCCTTTTTGCCAGCGCCGCATATCTCGGGGTTGTTTCTAGATCCATTCAGACAGCAGCTTGCCGTTCACGCGGACAGGTGCCTGAGTATTGACGGCTGCCTGGCCTTGTTGGCCGGGCCGCTGGCAAATTAAATTCCTATGACCACAACCCAAATCGGACACGCGGTAATCTGTGAACTCGAACGGGCCTATGCCAAGCACGGCAAGGCATCTTGGACCCGCCATGAGTTCTACGGCATTCTCAAAGAGGAGGTTGATGAGCTTTGGGAAGCCATCAAAAAGGATCAGCCGCCGAAGCGAGTACGAGCCGAAGCAATTCAGGTCGCCGCGATGGTTTTTCGTTACCTGGAAACCTCCCTATGACCAAAACCCGCACCCAGGTACGCCTCGCCTACACGGACGGCTGGAACATACGCTACCGCCTCGGCCGCTACGCCCAGCGGATCAATAGCTTCACGGCGCAAAAGTCGCGCACCGCCTGGTTCAAAGGTTTCGATGACGCCAAAGCCGACCGGATCAACCTGGCCCTGCATTTGAGCGCCAGCGTAGAGCAGGCCGCGCACAACTGCGAGGTCACCAAGGGCAGGGTCCTTCGCCTGGCAAGGAAAACCAAATGACCCCCGAACTCCACCAGCACGCCAGCTTCCCCTGGATCCTCTACACGCTCCTGGGCATCGCGATCCTCATCTTCTACTTCTGGATCCGGGACCGGAGCAACCCTCCAAGACCATGAGCATTAACGAAATCCGAGAGCAAATCCTCTCCCACCTGAAGGCTCGCTACGCCAAAAAAGATCCGAACGTGAAGCCAGGACCCAAAGGATTCATCGGGGCCGGCCAGATCACCACCTGCCCGAACTGCGGCCAAGAGTCGCTGCATTACTCCCGCGCCACGAACGGCCACGTTGTGGCCTGGATGGAATGAAGCTATGACCGCCGCCAAAGTCACCCAGGCCCAAGCAGATGCCTATATGGACGGCTGGCACGCCGGCCATAATGGCGTCCCTATTAAAACCGCTTACCCGGTCTGGCGCGGCATGACCGACAACGACTCAAATCTCTTGGCTCAGTGCTTTGTGGACGGCTACGGCGATTGTCTGAACGGAAAGCTCGACTTCGACAAGATGATGGGGCCGGAAGACCTTTGTCCTGAAGGGCCTTAAACCCTCACCCAAACCCTGGCGGCAAATCCTCATCGGGAACGCCGGCCTGACCAATCGGCTCATCTGGGATCGAAAAACTGGACATGCCTGCCAGCCGGTCATACCCCTGCTCATCCCCGCGCTCCGCCGCCTTGACCGCCGCCACCTCGCCCGGCAAAGGCAACCCCATCTTCCGCGCACGCTCCCGGCGCTTTGCTTCCCGATTGCTCCGCCGCCGGTCATCCTCGTTGCGAATAGCCGCATACTTCGCGCCGTTGACCACCTGATAATCGAACTGCCCAACCCGGATCAGCCGCCGCCCATCCCGGTCCTTGGTCCGGCTATTGGCGTCGGGCGCACAAAGGAACTTCAAACCAGTCTCAATCACCGCCTCATTCTCCCCCAGGATGGCCGCCAGCAGCCTCGGGTTAAGCTCCACCTGCGCCCCAACCTCCGGATCCGGCCTCAAATTGGCGATCACGTAGCCCATAATCGCAAACGGCACCGCCCCGGCACCCATCATTGACCCCGTGTACATCGACGCGAAATGCTTGCCAAACATAGTGCTTCTGAGGCTGTCAGCAGAATTATGACATGTCAACCTGAAATGCTGACACTGATGAAGTCAGCCCTGGTCTGCCCACGAAGACGTACACGAAGAGGGGTACAGGGGGGATTCCACGTAGAACAAACCTCGAAACCTGGGCTAACCCGATTTTTCTGGATCCGGGGATCCTGGCCGAAAACGGCACGCACTATGTGGGGGAGTCTCACCCCCAACCGCCCCTCGCCTTTCGCCCCTCTACCCCCCTCCTGCGGTCACGGTCCCGTCCGTCAAAAGAGATTCCTTTTTTGTCGGCTCGACTTTCGCCGGCTTCTCGGTCGGGGGTTGGTCGGCCGTCGGCGTCGGTTCATCTTCGGTCGGCGCGTTGAACGTCTTGATTGCGCTCGCGTCGATCGGCGATTTCTTCATCGCGCTTTTGAGTTGCTTCATGAGCTTCGCCGGGTCGGCTTCGGGACGATACTGGCCGGGCAAGGGAAGACCGCGCATGACGCGGATACAGTCCTGGAGGACACACCAAGCACGGGCCAAAGCAGCACGGTCTCTGGCATTGGTCTTACTGTCTGAACAGTCTTGAAATACAAGGCGCTGCAATTGGCGGGCTTCTGTGACTGGGCTTCGGGCAAGCTCGATTTCGATGAGGTTTGCGGATTTTGGGCGGAGATTGGCGAGTGATGATTTATTGATTCCAGCGGGCATAATTCGGTCGTGTGGTCGAATTTCGCCTCAAGCACCACCTATTTGCAAGTATGGAAGTGACTGCCGGGTGTTCTGGCAGGCTTCTTAATGGAAAGGACAAATTGGTTATGAAAAGTTCAAATTACGGTCGTGCGTCATGGGTGGTTCAAATGGAGTTCGGCTTCGCCATGCGGTCGGTTGCGTGCGGGCTCGACAAGCGGGATGCGGGCGGCAATGAGGGCCGGCTCGGCTCGGTGGGGCTGGATCGTTGGCTTGCGTGGTATTCGCCGTTGTGCGAGCGGGGGGTTACGGCGCCTGGGACGGTGAATGACGATGGGCAGATTGGGGGTGGGGAATGAAACACCGCGGACTATTCAAGCTGTCTGGTCTCGCCAACAGCACGGGGCCGATCCTGATTGGCGAACACTTCCCAAAACATCTGCAAGTGGCGTACGGGCGCGGGGTGTATCACTTATTGCACGAGCCCGGGCCACACTTTGGGCTTAATTTCCTGCGCGATCTGCCGTTGAACCTGTCCACGCTCTGCACTCGCGGCTATCCTCATGCGTTGGCTGCGTATCGGGCGGAGTGCGTCCGGACTGGAATTGAGCCGATCATCTAACCATCACACTTCCTGATCGTTTGGGGGCTGGCGCGTCCAGCCTTCAACCGATGCTCACGGGCAATCAAGCGCCGTGGGCCAAATGGAAGGACAAATCGAAGTTATGAGAATCAGTGAAGCACGAAACCTGTGCGTCAAAGCGCTGCAGGCTCGAAAGCAGATCCTTTGGGTCGGCAAGCCCGGGGTCGGCAAAACTTACATGCATCGGCAAGCCTGCGCGGAGCTCGGCTGGGACTTGATCACCATCTGCTCGCCTCTGCAAAGCCCGGTCAAGGTCGGGGGCTATCCCCAAGCGCCAAAGGAGGTCGGGGGTGACGCTACACACTGTCTCTTCAACGGCATCGCGCAAGCGTTTCGGGCCACGCGGCCAACGTGCCTGCTGTGGGACGATCTCGGGATGGCGGGCGGAGAAACCCTCAAAAGCATTGTGGACTTTGCTCAATTCCGGCGGATCGACGACAAGATCCTGCCGGAGTGTGTGTCGGTCATGTTCGCTAGCAATGACGTGGGCCACGGGGCGGACGTGCAAGGGCTGATCGAGCCGTTGAAGACCAGAATGCACAGCATTGTCGGCGTGGAAACTCACGTTGACGACGTGGTTGACTACGGGTTGCTTAAGGGCTGGCCAACGGACCTTTGCGCGTATTTGAGGAACAAGCCCGATGCCCTGCACGATTGGAAGCCAAGCAAGTCCATGTCAGTTGACGGGGCGTGTCCTCGCGGCTGGGAGTACGTCGGTGAGTGGATCAACCTGGGGATCGACGATCCGGAGGTGATTGGGGGTTGCGTCGGGAAAGGGCAGGCTGCGGCTTACTTGGCCTTTCGTCGGCTGATGAGTCAATTGCCTGACGTGGATCAAATCCTGTTGGACCCGGCGGGCGCGATGGTGCCGGAAGATCCTGGCGCTAAATGGCTTGTGGCGTGCGCTCTCAGCACTCGGATGCACGGAGGCACGTTTGGTCAGTGCATGACGTACCTGAAACGGCTCAAGCCTGCGCTGTTTCGGGTGTTCTCGATGCGGGATGCGTACCGTCTCGAAGTGGCTCGGCGAAAAGAGGGCAGTTTGCCAAAAGATTATCGGCCGATCCACACTTCCCGCGATTATGTGGCGTATGCGTCCACTCCGGAGGGCAAGGAGATCACGTCGGTTGGCATTGGAGCGTAAAGTTTGCGGCGTGGGCCTGGGGGTCATTCCCCGGGCCTACAGCGCAAGCCTTACAGCTTGTCGGGCTGGATTCCGGCCTGCAATGGAAGGACAAAATGAACGATAGTCAGCGAACTAAGGGAATTGACCGGGCTCAGCTTAAGGTCATTTTCCAAGTGCCGTTCTTCGCCCCGGGGGTTGCAAGGCTGCCCGTGCATTGGGTGGATGGCGTCCCTACAGCCTGCACGGATGGCAAGGCGATCAAGTGGTCGAGGGAATTCTACGATGGGCTACCGGAGCCCGTTCGGCCCACGGTGCTTTGCCACGAAGCGTTGCACTGTGAATTCGGGCACGTCTGGCGGGCGCCGGCGGGCTGCGACTGGGATCTGTGGAATCAAGCCTGCGATCATGAGATTAACCTGCTCCTGAAGGAATTCAGCGCCCAGCGCATGGCGCAAGGGCTGGCGGACCCGTTTCCCTTTCCTGAGCCGGCGGACGCGTACTGTGCGGATCCGGCCTTTGTCGGGATGGCAGCAGAGCAAATTTACGCTCGGCTTGCAGCGGCAAGGTCCCCTGGGGGCGGTCGCGGCGGAAAGCAGGGTCAAAGTGGCGGGGGTAGTAGTCAAAGCTCGTCTCAGGGCAAATCTGATCCAAATTCTGGCAAGGGCCAACCCAGGCCCAATCCTGGTTCGATGCCGGCCTTTGGCCAAATGGAGCAGCCTGATCCGGCCAAGCAAGATCCGGCGGCGCAAAAGGCATTGGCTACGGATTGGCAGAATACCCTCATGCAAAGTGCAATGGTCGCGAAAGGTCGCGGTGAACTGCCTGGCAGCCTGGAAAGGCTCATAAACGAGCACGTCAACCCTACAGTGCATTGGACGGAGATCGTCGCGTCATGGCTTCGGGAGCAATGCAGCGACGATTGGGACTGGCTTACGCCAGCTATGGAGTATTCTGGGGCTGATTTCATCCTTCCCAGCTTGCACAGTGAGAAGGTCGGGGAAGTGGTCTTCGCGGTCGATACCTCGGGTTCGACGGCGGATCTAATCCCTGAGTTCCTGGGGAACGTTCAAGGCGCTTTGGACCAATTACGGCCGCGCAAGCTGGTTAATATCTTCTGCGACACGGCGATTCAACGGGTTGATGAGTACGCACCCGGGGACACAGTTTCACGGGACATACCGGGCGGGGGCGGCACCGATCTGAGAAAAGTGTTCGATTACGTGGAAGAGCAGAACATGGCACCGCGGTGTTTGGTGATTCTGACTGATTTGGACACACCTTTTCCGCCGGCGGATCCTGGGTATCAAGTGCTCTGGGTGGTTCGCGGCGGTGGCAAGGCGCCTTTCGGTGAAGTGATCGAAGTGAAGGAGTAACTTGACGGCTCGACTTACAAGCGCGTCAAAAAGCCTCAAGCATCACCCTAAACCATTGGTGAGAGATCATTCCGCCGGCCTGCGGGTGCGGCGGACTGATACCTTTAGAGCGTTTTCTGAGGGTCAGATAACCAGTCGGTTGAAAGGACAAATCAAATGAGTAGTCTGCAAGATCGTGCGGTGTTAATGCGGTTCAGCGCGGGGCTGCCGGGCCAGTCGCGCAAGGACAAGGGCGTTACTGATGAGGTCACGGCGTCAAAGGGTCTAGGCGCGAATTCGGGCAAGTGGATCAAAGAGCTTTTCGAGGATGGGGTGTTGGACCCGATCAAAAAGAAGAAGAATGAAGCGCGGGCGTACCACAACAAGGTCACATTCCCGTTTGGGGGCGGTGGCGATGATGAGGAAAGCGCGGACGCGATCGCGGGCATCAGCATTCTGCCGGCAGCGCTGATCATGGAGTACTCGGAAAGCATGCGGCGCTTTGCTGGCGAAATGGAAAAGCTCGTCGGTGACTTTCTGGCCACTCCGGAGCGGCACATTGAATGGGCGCAAAAGGCACACAACGGGACGTTTGAGCCCAAGAATTATCCGGGCTGTTCGAGGGATGCGAGCGGGACGGTCACGTTCGATGAACGGGTGTTCTGCGAAAAGATGGCCAAAAAGTTCTATCTGCGGAGCGAGCCTTTGCCAGTGCCCAACAAGGAGCAATTCAGCGCGGCCGTGTCTGGCCTGCTCGGGACGGATGCTGACTCGGTTACGGATCGGGTCAAAGATGCTACGGTGGAAGCGCAAAAGGAGTTACTGCGGCGCATGGCGGATCCGGCGAGCGTCGAAATACATT
>JBGQLF010000094.1:0-13283 GCA_041499985.1 Gemmataceae bacterium | reverse complement strand
TGATTCGGAGAAGTACGACATTTATCCCCGCTTGATGTTTGAATTGCTCACCGGCGTGGCCGAGCTTGAAGACCGCCAGGCCTCTGAGGTGATCGACGACATCCTGCGTCTGGCGGCCGACAGCCAACCCAACGGGCCGGCACAGACGCGAACCCCGGATGCGGGCGTCGGCAGCAAGTAACGGGCACAGGGATCGGCCAGGCTCAAACGCCTCCTCGAAGTTGCCCTGCCGCTGAAGGAAGTCTCAGAGCGATGTGGTCGGGAAAGCAAGGTCCGTGGGAGCCACACTAGCGCCATGAAAGCGATCAGCCTCGTTGGTACAAGTCAGCGGCTCGTACGCTGCACTTGATCCCGCAATACAGCTACTACCTTTTTTCCGAGGTCCGTCAGATCCGGCTCCTCCTGGCCATGCGCTTTCCTGGCAATGAGTCGCACGGCATCCGGCGGGAACTCGGCCGGATCGAGCGGCCGCATGGTCAACTTGCAACGAGTTCGGCCTCGGAAGAGCTCGACAGCACTCTGCGGAACGAACCCGACACCGAGGCCCGATTCCACGAACTCCAGAATCGTCTGCCAGCCGCCTACTTCGAGGTTGACGTTGAAGGTCTTCCCAGTCGCCCGATAGCACCAGTCGTCGAACTGTTCGCTCCGGGAAGCGTCTGCTTCTGGCAGGATGAACGGGAAGTCGAGCAGGTCGGCAGCAACAACCGCTTTGTCCTCGGATAGGTCTCGCCAGCGCCGGCCCCAATCCGACTTGGCAGGGGGATTGGCGGCGAGGACAAAGTGGTCGTCAAAGAGCTGCTCGATGAACATCTCCCGGCGAGCGATTTTGCGGATGGTGGTCGGACTGTCCGTAGCGAGGGCGAAATCGAACTGCCCTCCCGCCACTCCTTCAATGCGTACTCGCCCCTTGTGCGTTGACAGGCGAATGTGGCATTCCGGGTTCTCGCAAAAGAACCGCTCGACCGCAGCACGCACGAAGCCGTTGGCGACCTGCTCACCGCAGGCGATGTTGGCGGATTGTCTATGTCATCAGCGAAGCTGAGGAGGTCGTTGATGTCCTGGCAGTCCGAAAGCGCCCGCCCTGCGATTACGGCGACTTGGAGGCATTGCTCAAGGACTCCCCATCGGCATAGCGAAGGCCATCAGCCGTCGCGCCGTGGCGCGGATGCGGGACTTCGAGCAAATACCTTTCACCGCCGCATCAGGGGAACGGAGTTCTGCGTGAGGTGACCTACGACCAGTTGGAACAGGTGTTGCGTGCGCTGGGCTTCTCCTGGCTGAAACGCCGAGTGGGAAAACTCAGTGTCCTACTCGGCCAGGTGGCCATGTACTTCGAGGTCGGAGAATGGTTGGCCGAATGCATTCTCGCGCGGACGGATGAAGTGGCGGCACATGAATAAAGCTGCGGAACTGCTCCAGCAACTGGAAGAACAAGCCCAAACGGCGCCGACATGGGCGGACCCGCCGAAGATTCTGTTTGATCCCCCGGGAAGGGCTCATCGCCAAGGCGTTTCCGACCCGTGCGGAGCGCGAGGCGTTCGTGAAGACGCAAGAGTACAAGAAGCTCCGCGCTAAGCATGGCCAGGTCCAGGACCGGTCCGGATGTCATTCACCCACCCGGCCAGGAACCGGCGCAACTCGGCCGAGAGCCCCTTGGACTCCGCCTGCAGGTCAAAATCCAGGATGTGGTGCCGGTGGTTCTTCGCCTCGAAGACCCCCTCTTGGTGGAGACGGTGCTCCCGCAAGATTAAGATCGGTAAGCGCAGGGCCGAGGCCATGCTCCCTTCGATCTGATTCCAGGCCGTTGGGGTATACTGCTCCTGGCGGATCTTCTGATCTTTCGACTTCTCCCGCTCGAAGACCGCGTAAGCATGCGACCGGTCCAGGCCCACGATGAGGGCGGCCCGGCAGGAGGCCAGCAGCTCGGCGATCTGGTCAAATGGTGCGGAGCGGGAAAAGTCGTCACTGTTCAGCCTGTGGAGCACCACTCCCATCTGGTGCATCTCGAGACGCAGCCGTTGGATGAACTGCTGCTGGTCCAGCCGATGGGGGCCACCTACACTCAGGAACACAGGGATGGCGTCGGCTAGCGGCTCCGGCGATTGGCGCAGGCTCTGCCCGTACCAATCCACCGCCAAGGCCAGGATGCTGAGAATCTGGAGCGAGTCGCCTACCGTTATCGTGTTCAAGAGTGATGCTTGCGCTGGTTGGCCGGTCCTGTCATGGGCGGAGCGATTGCGAATCAGATTGGCCTCCTGGAGGCGATCTGCCAAGGTCTCCGCAGCCCGGCCAGCGTCGCGGATGGCCCCGATCAATTGCCCCAAGGTCGCGCGTGGGTCTGGCGGCTTGCTCCAGCCGTGCAGCATCCGTCTGAGAACAGCTTCCAGGCAGACGCCGGCCCGATTCACCGCCAGCAAGTACTTGCGTTCCTCATGGGCCGACAGAGCCTCATGAGCGAGGTCCGTCAGTTCCCCGCCCAGCCAGTGGTTGTTCTCGGCTATCAAGATGCCGATGTCGAAGGTAATACCCAACATATTCGACATCACGAGCGCCTCTGCCGCTCTGGAAAACGTGTTACCCATAACTGTTTTCTCCAGCAGTGGCGCCAACCGGGCAAGACCTTGCAAGGGCCTCGGTTTGGCTAACTGATGAGTAACCTGACCGGCGCCGGTCAGCACATAGCGTTGCCGCTCAGCATATGCCCCGGCGCCGGTCAGGCTATCCACGCATGCCCGCTGACATAGCAAGGCCACCACTGCGCCTGATTTTCCGCGCCAGTCCGCATGCCGAGTAATGGGCTCCATTGGAACAGGCGCCGCAATCCTGGTCAACAACCGAGTAGAGCTCATGCCGACGCACATGGCAGTCTTTTTCTTCCCTATTTCTCCCATTATCGTCGTTGACGTAGTAGAGAGAACAGACGACGGATGAGACCAACCGCAGCGTGGTCGTCTTTGCCGGTCATATGCTTGGGCGCCACGCATGAGCGAACGGGAATGGGCCTCCGAGTTTCAAGCGGACTCGGAGTTAATTCGCGAAGTCAGTAATGCGATCCGAAGCGCCCTCGCGGACCTCAACGCCACGGTCGGCTTTTGCTCGGCGGCCTGCGGGTCGGATATTCTATTCGCGGAGCAGATGCTGGAACGGCACGCCGAGCTGCACCTCGTTTTGCCTTTTGCCAAAGACGACTTCCTTTCAGCCAGCGTCGATTTCGGCTTGCCCGCGATGAAGCATTGGCGCGTCCGCTTGGACGCTTTGTTGGAACGGGCGCAGGTTCACTACGCCACGAAGGAGGCCTACCTCGGTGACGACGTTCTCTTTGATTTCGTCAACAGCTTTACGCAAGGCCTGGCTATCATTCGCGCGCAGCAGCGTGGCGTCGTCCCCCAGGCCCTGGCCGTCTTCGACCCGGGCGCATCGAAGCGGCTTGGCGGCACAGCTGGCTTCCTCGATACCTGGACGAAGGGAAACTACCCGGCCCGGACGATCGATCTCAGGAGTCTGCGCGAGCGCGTCCTCGGCGAGGGAACACCGTTGCCTTCCGTACCACCCGAGGCCAGGGCCGTCGAACCTAACGACCGCATGGAACGGCAGGTCAAGTCCATGCTGTTTGCGGATGTCAAGGACTTCAGCAAATTGCGGGAAGCGGATTCCCCTCGTTTCTTCTTGCGCTTCCTCCAGGAGGTGGATGGCGTCCTGCGTTCGTTGAAAAATGCGCCAACGTTCAGCAATACGTGGGGCGACGGCCTTTACCTCGTCTTCGATCAGGTAACCGACTGCGCCGACGCTGCCCTGCGTCTTCTGGAACGCGCGGAGTTGGTGGGCTGGAAAGACCTGGGGTTTGGCGAAACGACGCCGGTGCGGATTGGAATTCACGCGGGCCCGGTCTTTGGCGGCGTCGATCCCATTATCGGCAAGAAGAGTTACTTCGGAAGTCATGTAACCCGAGCCGCTCGGATCGAGCCGGTGACGATCCCGGGCTGTGCTTAGCGCCTGTAAATAAACAACTCCGCAGTTTCTATAATAACTCCTCACCCCGACAAGGAAGTGAGGAGCACGATGCCACAGGGTACAATTCACCACTGTCAATGTCCCGACTGTTTATCCTTGGCGAATCATCCCGTCCAGGAAGTCCATCACTTGATGAATCTCTTCCTGAGTCGCTTGGACGAAGATCATCGGCGCTGGTATGTCGCCCTCGAATCCCTCAAGACTGGCCACGGAGGCGATCGCCAGCTGGCGCGCATCACCGGGCTGAATGTGGAAACCATTCGGCGCGGCCGAAGCGAACTCGCCAGTTCCCTGGACGGATTCTCCGCCGAACGCATCCGCCGTCCAGGAGGCGGCCGTCCTCCCTTGAAAAAAAAGACCCGATCCTCGTCGAGGACCTGAAGCGTTTGACGGACGACCACACCGGCGGCAATCCCATGACGGTGCGCAAATTCGTCCGCCGCAGCTTGCGGAATTTGAGCAAGGATCGGAAGCGCTGCGGGCACCGCGCCTGCCACACCACGGTGGGCAAGTTGCTCCACGAAGAGGACTACGCGCCCAAAGCCAACCAGAAACGGTATGCCAGCAGCCGTCATCGGGATCGGGATCGCCAGTTCCGCTACCTTGCCAAGCTGAAACGCGTCTGGTTGGCGGCCGGCTTGCCCGTGATCAGCATCGACGCGAAAAAGAAGGAACTGATCGGCAATTTTCAGAATCGGGGTCGCACCTGGAGCCGAGATGCGGAAGCCGTGAATACCCACGATTTCAAGCAGGACGCCTCGGCCCGCGCCGTCCCCTATGGCCTTTACATTCTGAATCAGAACCGCGGCTACGTGCGCGTCGGGCTGTCGGCGAACACGGCGGAATTCGCGGTCGATACCATTGCCTCGTGGTGGCAGACGGATGGGCAACGCGATTTTCCCCACGCCCAGCAGTTGTTGATCTTCGCGGATGGTGGCGGCAGCAATGGTCATCGGCCGCGGTTGTGGAAGCTCCGGTTGCAGACCCAGTTGGCCGATCGCTTTGGGTTAGAAGTGACCGTCTGTCATTACCCGACGGGGGCCTCGCACTACAACCCGGTGGAGCACCGCTTGTTTGGTCCGATCAGCACCAATTGGGCCGGAACGCCGTTGCGCAGTTTGCCCCTGATGCTCGCCTGTATTCGCGGAACGCACACGGAGACCGGTTTGAAAGTCAAAGCCAGCCTGAATCGAAAGCAATACCACACCAAGATCAAAGTGAGTGACCAGGAGATGAAAGTCTTGAACTTGAAGCGGCATAAGGTCTGTCCAAAGTGGAACTACACGATCAAACCGAGAAAGCCACCGCAGAAATAGATTCGATCGGGGAAGAAAAACTGCGGAGTTGTTTATTTACAGGCGCTTACACGAGCGAACAGTTTGCGGCCTTGCTGGCCCTGGAGCCTGGCCAGGACTTTGTTTGCGAATATATCGGCGTCGAATCCTTGGCGAAGGAGTACGACCGTTGTCCCCTCTATCGGTTGGCGCGCCGGTAAAGGGGCCGAAAGGAAGGGCGAGCTGGATGGCGTAGATTTATACTCGACGCGGGGAAGAGTGATACGACCGAACGAGCGGCGGTGCTCGTCCCTGCCGGGATAAACCCGGCCTCCGCCTTATCCTTGCGGAAAGTCGGGCAGCCAGTGGCGGCGAAACTCCTTATATCTAAGACCATGCACACACTCGACTCCCTGAAAACCGTGTATGCGGCACCGCTCCCGGAGCTGATCCTGAAGGCGGCCGAGGTGCATCACAGCCACCACGACTATGCGGATATTCAGCGCTGCGCCCTGCTCAGCATCAAGACAGGAGGCTGTCCCGAGGACTGCGGCTATTGTGCCCAGAGTGCCCAGTACAACACCGGCGTCACGCCGACCCCGCTCCTGAGCGTCACGGAAGTCCGGCAGCGAGCGGAGCAAGCGAAGGCGCTGGGGGCGACTCGGTTTTGCATGGGCGCGGCCTGGCGTGGTGTCCGCTCGGGGCCGCACTTCGAGCGCGTGCTGGAGATGGTCCGCGCCGTCCGGGCGCTGGGATTGGAGGCCTGCGTCACCCTCGGCAGGCTCACCGACGAGCAGGCCCAGCAGCTGCGCGCCGCGGGGTTGACCGCCTACAACCATAATCTCGACACATCCCGCCGCCATTATGGCCAGATCGTCTCGACACGCACTTACGAGGACCGCCTGGAGACGATCCGTGCTGTGCAGCGGGCCGGGATCGCCGTTTGTTGTGGCGGTATCCTCGGCATGGGGGAGACGGAAGAAGATCGGCTGATGCTCCTGGCCGAGCTGGCTGCCCTCGATCCGCCGCCGGAAAGCATACCGATCAACTGCCTGGTGCCGATTCCCGGCACGCCGCTCGGCGAAGCCGTCCCGGTCGATTCGCTGCAACTGGTCCGCTTGATCGCTACTACCCGCATTGCCTTTCCCCCGGCGCGGGTACGGCTCAGCGCGGGACGCAATCGCATGAGCCGGGAAGTACAGTTGCTTTGCTTCCTGGCCGGAGCCAACTCCATCTTCTTCGGCGAAAAGCTGCTCACCGCGCCCAACCCGGCCGCCGACGAGGATGCCGAGCTGTTTCGCGCCCTGGGGCTACCTTCCTTCGTGACGAGCGAGCCATGACGCTCTCGGATCGCTGGTCTGCCATCCTGGAAGAATTGCGCCAGCAAGGGCGCTATCGCACGTTGACGGCTCCAGCGGGTATCGATTTCAGCTCCAACGATTACCTGGGTTACGGCAGTGGCGTCCTTGAAAGAGGGGTCAGGGATCAGGAGTCAGAGACCGGTACTCAGTACTCAGTACTCAGTACTCAGTACTCGGTACCGATCCCTGGCCCCTTGCCCCGACCCCCTCTTTCAAGGAGCGGCCTGGCTTCGCGCCTGCTGCGCGGCAACCATGCTATCTGGGAGGAAGTGGAAGCAACGCTCTGCTGCTGGCACGACTGCAAAGCGGCCTTGATGATGACTTCGGGCTACGCCGCCAACGTGGGCCTGTTGGCGACAGTGGTCGAAGCGCACGATTGGGTTGCTTCCGACGCGCTGAATCACGCCTCGCTCATTGACGGGTTGCGCCTGGCACGGGCGGAACGATTCATCTATCGCCATCATGATCTGGATCACCTGGAGACCGGTCTGCACGCAGCCGCGCAAATGCGCAGTCGCGAGCGGCAACTGTTTGTGGTCACGGAGTCGCTCTTCGGCATGGACGGCGACCTGGCGCCCCTGAAAGCGATCGCAGACCTCGCCCAGCGCTATGAGGCACACATGATCGTGGACGAGGCCCACGCTACGGGCTGTTTCGGTCCCGTGGGTTCCGGAGCGGTCGATGCGTTGGGATTGCGCGCGCGCATCCTGGCCAGCGTTCACACCGGCGGCAAGGCACTGGGAGTCGCGGGGGCCTATATTTGCGGCTCGGCCCAGCTGCGTGAACTCCTCATCAACCGTTGCCGGCACTTCATCTATACCACCATGCTACCCGCGGCTCTGGGTACCTGGTGGCTAGAAGCGCTGGCCCGCGTTCGGGTCGATCATGCGGGTCGTTCGGCCCTGCACGCCGGCACGGCAACTTTTCGCGCCGAACTCGCCCGCCAGGGTGTCCGAGCCGGAGGCGCGCACTACATTATTCCGGTCGTCCTGGGAACAGATGCCCGGGCAGTCCAAGCGGCCGATCGCTTGCGCCAGGCGGGTTGGGACATACGTGCCATTCGTCCCCCGAGTGTACCGCCGGGGAGCGCCCGGCTGCGGATCTCGATTCACGCCGATCATCCGCGGGAGACGCTCGTCGCCGCGGCCGCTGCTGTGGCGAGTGAAGTACAGAGTACAGAGTACCCAGTACTGAGTACGGAGTACTGAGTACTCAGTATTGGCATCCTCACCATGGATCCCCCCCCTTCCGAAATGGGCGCGAACCTATCATGGAACCGTACTCACCCCTCACCGATCTCGTGATCCTCGGCAGTGACACCGACGCCGGCAAGACCACGTTCGCCCTCTTGTGGCTGGCCGCCTTCGCAGACCAATACGAATACTGGAAGCCCGTCGAAACAGGCCCTTCCGACACGGAACGCGTGCGGCACCTCGTCCCCCTCGCCGCGACCCACCCCCCGCACGCACGCTTCGAGCAGGCCGTCGCACCTCTCCTCGCCGCGCGGCGCGAAGGCCGGGACGTGCCATCGGCTACCGCGCTCGCCGCAGCCAAACCCAGACCGCACCAGCCGGGGCGTCACCTCCTCATCGAGACGTTCGGCGGTCCGTTGTCGCCGCTGACCGAGACGGACCTGCAACTCGCTCTGATTCAAGCGCTGGCGGCGCCGAGCGTACTGGTCGTGTCCTCGGCGATTGGGGCTATCGGCCGAGCGCTACAGTGCTTGCGAGCCACTGCCGTCCACGCCGTGCGACCGACCACAGTCGTACTCCTCGGTCCGCCCGATCCGTTCGCCGCCGAGCAGATCAGCCGACACGAACCCGGAGTATGCGTGTTCTCCTTGCAACCGCCGGCTGCCTGGGATGTGGAAGGCGTTGCCCGGGCCGCACGGGAACAGCATTCTGTGCTCGAAGAAATTCGCACCAGTCTCGAAGGAGACAAGGAGATCGCTGGGACTTCTGTCACCTTGTCACCTTGTCACCAAGTCACCTTGTCATCTTGTCTGGACCGCGATCGGCGCTTCGTCTGGCATCCCTACACGTCGCTCGGCGATCCGGATCCTCCTTTGGTCAGTGTAGCCGCCCAGGACGAATTCCTTTGGCTGGCCGACGGGCGACGTGTCATCGACGCCATCTCCTCCTGGTGGACGATCCTGCACGGCCATCGCCATCCTGTTTTGATGGCCCGACTGCGCGAGGCGATGGAATCGTTTGATCATGTGCTCTTTGCCGGCGTAACGCACCCCGACGCCGTCGAGTTGGCCGAGATCCTGCTCAGGACCGTTCCCTGGTCGGGTGGCCGGGCATTCTTTTCGGATAACGGCAGCACCGCGGTCGAAGTGGCGCTGAAGATGGCTTACCAGTACTGGTGCCATCAGGGCGAGCCGCAGCGGACCTGGTTTGTCGGCTTTGAAGGAGGCTACCACGGCGATACGTTTGGCGCGATGGCCGTCGGGCGCGATCCGGTGTTCTTCGGCCGGTTCGAGCCGTTGCTGTTCCGTGCCGACACCGTGCCCGTCTCGGCGGAGCGCCTGGATGAGGTGCTGACCCGCCGTTCGGGACAGGTGGCCGCGGTGATTCTGGAGCCGTTGGTGCAAGGAGCCGGCGGCATGCGCCTGCACACGCCCGAGATGCTGCGCCAGATTGCGGGAGTTGCCCGCCAGCACGGCGTGTTGTTCATCGCCGATGAGGTGATGACGGGCGGCGGTCGCACCGGCTGGCTCTGGGCGCATCAGGCCGCGGGCATTGCACCGGACCTGATCTGTGCGGCCAAAACGCTTGCGGGAGGTGTGTTGCCACTGGCGGTGACGCTGGCGGCGCCGGCTGTCGTGGCCGCCTGGGAGACCGACGACCGCAGCCGAACCTTCTTCCACGGCCACTCGTTCACGGCCCACCCGCTCGCCTGTGCCGTCGCCGTCGCCAACTGGAAGATGCTGACCGCCGGCCCGCATCCGGCGCCTTCGCGCATGGAGGCCTTCTGGAAAGCGGCGCTGTCCCCGTTGAGGGATCATCCACGGGTTCAGGAGGTACGCATCTGCGGCACCATCGCTGCGGTGGAGCTGAATCTGCCGGGCGGCTATTTGGCGGCGGGCGGCCGGCAGCTGCGGCGCTGCTGCCTGGAGCAAGGCGTCTTCCTGCGACCGCTCGGCTCGGTGCTGTATGCGATGCCGCCGTTGGAGACGTCGTTGTGCTCGCTGGAGCAAATTGCCCAGGCCATGATCCGAGCGGTTCAGGAGCTTGCACCAGATTGAATAGCGCTCATTCTCCTCAACCGTTCCGAGCCAGTACCCAAACCTGCACAAGGTCCTCCCTTGCCCCCTAAACCTTATCTCCAATTGTCTGGAAAGCCCACTTGTGAATGATCGAGAAAACCGTATAATGCAAAAGTGGGTTTATCCCACCTACGACAGGGCGACTGGCGCCAAACTTTTTCTGTTACGTCGAGGCCGAACCATGTCCTCGGTGACCCCGCGGTTTACGGACAAGAAAGCCCGCCTGATCCTCCCCGCCAGGTTCGCCAATTCGGCGGTCCTGGTCGAAGAAGTGAGCGAAACCGAGCTGCGCATCCGCAAGGCCGTCATCCTCCCCGAGGATGAGCTACCGTTCACGGAGGAACAGCGAACGCCCCTTTCGGACGAGGACAGGGACTTCGTCCTTGCTCTCTTGGCCACCCCTCCGAAGGCGAACGCGGACCTCAAGAAGGCCGCCAAGGAGCACCGCCGTCGCCATGGGTGAATGGGTCGTCGAACCGCTGGCGCAGGGTCACGAACGGGCCGATTTCTCCTGCGGTCACGCCGCGCTCGACGACTTCTTGAAGAAGTACGCCAGCCAATACACCCGGCGCAAGCTCGGGACGACTTACGTCGCCGTCCTGGGCGGACAACCGCGAGTCCTGGGCTACTACACGTTGGCCCCGAGTCATTTCGAGTTTGCCAACGCCCCAACGGAGCTGCTCAAAGGACTACCGAAGCACCCCGTGCCGAGCCTTTTGCTGGCGCGGTTAGCCGTCACCCAAGCCGAGCGCGGCAAGGGGCTGGGCAAGTTCCTGCTCCTGGACGCCTTCGACCGTTGCCTTCGCGTCGCCCGCGAGGTTGCCTTCCGGGCGATCGAGGTGGAAGCCATCGATGCTCAGGCCGCGGCGTTCTACGCGAAGTACGGGTTTCTTCCGTTCCCGAGCGACCCGCATCATCTGGCCATCGCGCTCGAGACCGTCGAGGAGGTCCTCGGCGCGTGAGGCAAGTCTGCCGAGCGCCGACGTGACCCGCGCTCGGACGTTTTGCTTGGCACTCCTCACGTTCATCGAGTACAACCGAGCAGCAGGCCCTGGCGGCTTCCTACCTGAGGTTCGGCGTCTGCGAGTTTTCTCGTCCGTTCCGGAGTGCTCCATGCTGATCGGTTATGTCAGTGACGAGTCGTATGCGGCGCTTCCCGACGCCCTGCTCGAGTTTCGCGGTCCCGGTGCGGTGCGCATCCTCACGCGCTCCTCCCCATCCGGGGCCGTACACGCCGACCTTCCACCCGGCCCGTACGAGGTCTGCTTGAGCAAGGCCGGGTTCGGCTCCAAGCGCGTGCAGATCAAGCTCGGCCAGGCGGGACCGATCCATTTTCGGCTGCTTTCCGATGGCTTGCTTGGCTACGCTTGGCCGAAATGGTGTCGCGGCGGCGATCCCGTCCAGTTCCGCGTCCATACCGTAGAGCCGTACAAACTGGGCCTGTGGCGTTATGGCTATCGCAAGGAGTTTGTGCGCAACATCGGCTGGTACGACAACCACGGGCCGCGGGCCTGCATGCAAACGTTGCCCGATGCGCACTTTGTCGAGACGGGCGTGCGCTGGGACAATGGCTTCGGCCTGCACCGCCAAGTGATCCCCGCGCCCCAGCGGAGCGGCCTCTATTACTTCCATGCCAAGGGAGAATCGGGGTCTTTTTTATCGTTTCCGCTCGTCGTAGCCCCCGTCACGCCGCAGGCGCCTCTGGCGGTCCTGGCCTCTACCAACACCTGGAATGCCTACAACCCCTTTGGCGGCCGCAGCAACTACATCCTGGCGGCCAAGATGATCGACGAGCCGATCGTCAACTCCAAGTCCGACCTGCCCCGGTACAAGCTCTCCGATTACGGCGAATGGAAGAGCTCCGCCGAATTCGCACCGCTTTCCTTTGATCGGCCTGAGCCGGTCAATCATGTGCCTGAAAACGTGGAGTGTACCGATCCGATCGAAGGCCGGCAGGCCTGCCACCTGGCCCCGGCAGAATGGCGTCTGCTGGGCTGGTTGGAGCGCCAAGGCTATGCCTACGACCTCTACGCCGACTATCAGCTGCACGATGGCCGACTGGACCTGGACGCCTATCGGGTGCTGATCTTGAGTGTGCATCCGGAGTACTGGTCCGAGGAGATGTACCGAACGGTCAAGCGCTGGGTCTTCGAGCGCGGTGGCCGGCTACTCTATCTGGGTGGCAACGGGATCAACTGCAAGGTGGAATTCCTCGACGGCGGCACGAGCATGCGCTGCTTGAATCCCTGGCCGGTGGGCTGTGAAAGCCGTTTTCACGCTCAGGTCGAGTCCGAGGCCAACCTGCTCGGTGTGGTCTACTCCGATCCCGGGGCCATGACCGTAGCGCCGTATGAGGTGATCCTGCCTGATCACTGGGTGTTTGCAGGGACCAATCTGAAGCGGGGCGACCTGTTCGGCACCCAGATTCTGCACCAGCGCTATGGCGAGGGCGCGTCCGGCCATGAGACCGACAAGATCAGCCCTAGTTCGCCCAAGAATGTCGTGCTGTTGGCGAAGGGGCAAAACCCCGACGAGGGCGGGGCCCATCTAGTCTACTTCGAGACGGCCGGCGGCGGGGCCGTCTTTTCCGCCGGTTCCATTACGTATCCGACGGCGCTGCTCTGCGATGCCCCAACCTCGACCATTACCGCCAACGTTGTGAATCGGTTTCTGGCGGCAGGAAGATAAGAGCAAGAAGCCTGTTCTCAACGGGCAGCCAGGCTAGTCTTTCGCGGCAGCAGGGCCAACACCGCGCCGACGAGCGCGGCGATGGCAGCTCCGAGGAGGGCGCAAACCGGGACCGTCATGTTCGGATCCTGGTTCGGAAGCCAACCGGCGGCTCCCACGAAAGCTCCGACCCCGAGGCCGCACAGCGCGAGGAACGCGACTTCCGCAAAGACGCGTACCAGGGTCCACGCCATCCGCCAGACTAATACCACGACGAAGAGAACCCCCGTCAGGATCAGGCCTACACTCCGGGGAATGAAGGCGAGAACCCGGCCCAGGCCCTGACCGAGTGTGAAGGCATGGCGACCCAGGTTCTGCCCCAGGGCGCGGATGTTTTGCCAGGCGACCTGCTGGCCGTGCAAGGCAAATTGAAAGGCGCCCCAGGCCAGCAAGCCGACCAGGGCAAACGAACCAATGACGAGGGCGAAGGAAAGCACGACGGAAAGAACCGCCAGGATCGGCCCAGCCAGCACCACCACTCCAAATCCGAGCAGGGCCAGAAGTCCAATCCGGCGAACGATATCGGCTGTAGCTCGTAAGCTCTGCATGGCGACGCCTCCGCGCCTGGTTGAAACGGGATCCGCTGTTCACCCCCTAGGCGAGTCTCTCCTGGTTATTCGTCGACAGAATGGTTTT
>JBGQLF010000093.1:0-13295 GCA_041499985.1 Gemmataceae bacterium | reverse complement strand
TTGTACAGTGCCGAAAACACGAGGATTTTTACATACTAATTGAGTCCGCTACCACAAAAAGGGGCGTCCCAAGGCCTATCTGCTAGTCCTGCATGCGGTTTTCCCCGCGTTTTCTGCAAGTTCGGGCCGTGAGCGCATACGACCACCCCCGTCATGAGGCTGGGCGCCGTTGCCATCGCGGCCGCGGCCCTGGCGGATGCTGTCACCCTACTGCTCGGCTACGTCCGGCGCCCCGTCCAGCCGGAATCGGTCCCGCTTGCGGCGGCGCGGCGCAGCCGCACGGAGATTATCATCGAGGCGGCCGGAGAGGTCGGACCATCTTTGTTCTTCTCGCTGCTGATCATTGCCGTCAGCTTCCTGCCAGTGTTCAGCCTACAGGACCAGGAGGGGCGGCTGTTCAAACCGCTGGCCTGGACCAAGACGTTTTCCATGTTCTTCGCGGCCCTGCTGGCTGTCACGGTCGGTCCCTTCCTGATGACGCTCCTGATTCGGGGGCAAATCCCCAAGGAAGAGAAGAACCCTATCAACAGCTTCCTGATCTGGGTGTACCACCCCTTCGCCCGCTTGGCTCTGCGCTGGCGTTATGTCGTGGTGATGTTGGCTGCCCTGGCCGTCCTGGCCATCGTGCCGATCTATGCTCGTCTGGGTTCGGAGTTCATGCCGCCCCTTTGGGAGGGGACGCTCATGTACATGCCGGTGGCCAGCCCGGCCGCTTCCATCCAGACCATGCGCCAGGCGATCCAGAGGCAGGACCAAGTCCTGATGCAGTTCCCCGAGGTAGTCAGCGTCTTTGCCAAGGCGGGCCGGGCGGAGACGGCTACGGACCCGGCCCCCCTGGAGATGGTCGAAACCATCGTCAACCTCAAACCGGAGGAGGAATGGCGGCTGGGGATGACCTCCGACCGGCTCACCGCCGAGATGAACGAGGCGCTCCTGAAAAGTCAGGTAGGCTTCACCAACAGCTGGACCATGCCCATCAAGGGCCGGATCGATATGCTGGCCACGGGCATCCGCACGCCGATCGGCGTCAAGATCTTTGGGCCGGACCTGAAGGAGATTAACCGCATCGGCCGTGAGATCGAGCAGCACGTCAGCATGGTGCCCGGCACCCGCAGCGCCTTTTCCGAGCGGGTCTCCGAGGGCTACTACCTGGATTTCGCCCTGCGGCGCGACGCCATCGCCCGCTACGGCCTCTCGGTCATGGACGTGCAAGACGTAATCCAATCCGCCGTGGGCGGGGCCAACGTGACCATGACCATCGAGGGCCGGGAGCGCTACCCGGTCAACGTCCGCTACGGCCGCGCCTTCCGGGAAGAGCTCGACCGGCTGGGGCGGGTGCTGGTGGAAACTCCAATCGGCACGCAGGTCCCCATGCAGGAGCTGGCCGATTTGAAGATCACCTCCGGGCCGAGCCAGATCCGCAGCGAGAAGGCCCGGCTGGTCGGCTACGTGTACGTGGACATGGCCGGCCGCGACCCCGGCAGTTACGTCGAGGAGGCCAAGAGGATGCTGGAGCAAAACGTCAAGTTGCCACCGGCGTATGACCTGGAATGGAGCGGCGCTTATGAGGGGATGCAGCGCTCGAACCAGCGGTTGAAATACGTCATTCCCGTGACCCTGCTCCTGATTTTCGTGCTGTTGTATTTCAACACTCGCTCGGTGACCAAGGTCTTCATCGTCTTGCTGGCGGTGCCGTTCTCACTCATCGGGGCCTTCCTGCTCGTGTACCTCCTGGGCTACAACCTGAGCGTGGCGGTGTGGGTCGGCGTCATCGCCCTGGCCGGAGTGGATGCCGAAACCGGGGTCATCATGCTTCTGTACCTCGACCATGCCTACGACCGCCGCAAACGGGATGGGCACATGAACAACCTGGACGACCTGGAAGAGGCTGTCATCGAAGGCGCGGTCCAGCGCATCCGGCCGAAGATGATGACGGTCCTGGCGATCCTCATGGGCCTGTTGCCGATCATGTGGTCCACGGGGACGGGTGCCGATATGATGAAGCGCATTGCCGCCCCGATGGTCGGCGGCGTCATCACGTCCTTCATCCTGGAGCTACTGATCTACCCGGCAATCTACACGATCTGGAAGTGGTGGACCGAAGTGCGGCCTGCTACACGGCAGCACTCGGCACAGGAAGAGGCGGGATTGGCATGAGAACACCCTTTCTTTCTGGATTGAGGGATCTTAAGGGGGGCAATTGTTCGCTTACCTCGGTGACCCCGAGCCTTGGGGTCATGGTTGGGGCTGCTGATCGCCGGGTACGCCCGGGAAATTCCCCGGCTGCTCTGGAGTTGAGGTTTGGGGGAAGGGGACGATTGGTCCACCCGTCACCCGTTCCAGAGTGGCCCGCCGCCGGAAGTAATCGGCCACGGCCTCGTAATACCGATCATATAGATTCAGCCGGTTGCGCTCGGCTTCGATCACGCTTATCGCCGGGATTTGTCCTGTCATGTAGTCCGCACGGGCTGTCTTCACATTCAGTTCGGCATCCGGGAGAACCTTCTTTTTGTACAGATCCACGATACGCTCGCTTTCATGCATCTGTGCATAGGCGTCTTGAACCTGAAGATTCACTTGGTCGATTTGCCTGTCCAATTCTGCACGGCGTTGGGCGATGCGGGCTTCCGCCTCGGCAACCGCCCCGTACCGTCGATTCCTGTAGACGGGCAGATTTAGCCGCACCCCAAGCATGGAGGCCAGATCTTTGCTCTGGGAGTTATTACCCATGAAGCGATCGTACATGAAGAATGGCTCGAAATCCGGGTAGAATTCCTTATGAGCAAGACCGAGTGAAGCCTGTTCGGCGGCAATGCGGTTCTTGATCGCTTCGAGGTCGGGACGCCGCGCCACGGCGATGGTCCGCAATGCCTGCGCGTCCGGCAAGGCCTCCGGCGGGCTCAACTCCTTTGGTGGCGGAGGTAAGTCAGCATCGGGTGGCAAATGCATCAGCGTATTGATTCGGGCAACGGCGACCTCCCACATCCGCTCCAGGGTGAGTTGCCGTTCTTCTTGGCGGCCGATCTCCACTCGGGCCTGCACCACCTCTTGCAAGGAAACCTTTCTGTCTCTCGGAGGCGTTTTGTAGAGTGCTTCCGCATCCGCCCTGAATTCGTCCAGTCGCTGCCGGGTCTCCCGGTTCACTGCCAGCGCCCGCGCCACCAGGTAGTATTCGTAGAAAGCGTTCCTGGCACTCTCGGTGAGCTGTAAGCGCATGTCATCCACGTCGAGGCCGGCAGCGCTTGCCTCCGCCAAGGCGTTAGCACCTCGGAGCTTTAGTTTGCCTGGATAGGGCAACTTCTGGGAGACCTCAAGACGGTATGCGAAGTTTACGCCAGCGTCGTCAGGTGCAATCGTGCCGGGTCCGATGGTTGCACCAAACATCGGATCTTCCAGCGCAGTCACCTGGGGGTAGCGGGCCGAGGCTGCTTGCCAGGCCGCCACCATCTGGGTGAGTGAGGGGTTACGCGCCAAGACCCGCTGGACCAGGGCCTCGACAGAAAGCTCGCTCATGTCCTCAAAGGGGGCATTCGGCAGAGAGGGGGCAACTTGGGAAGGCGCGGCGGCAGCGGCAACGACCCGCACGGCCTGCTGGCCGTTGGAGCCGTCTTGGGAGGGCCTGACATTGGGAACCGGTGAGGCCTCTGGGACGGCCACTGCACACGAGCAAGGCGTGACGGGAGAGAATTCGGCACATCCTGGCGGAAGGCTCAAGAGGATCCAGAACCACGACCCAACCGGCATTCGGCCCACTCGTTTCATCGTTCGCTCCATCGCCCTGCGCGCTCGCCCATTCTTGTGGAGGCGGTCCGAGTCCCCTTCCCCCGGTCCCGTCTCCTACCAGAGTCGACGCCGCCAAGAGCGCTCCCCTGGCGGGAGAAGCTCTCGGCATGAGGTTTTCCTCATGGGCGCTCCTCAAGCCAGACTATTGGAAATGGCGAAGAGACGCGGCTGTGACGGCCACGTGACGTGCAATCGGGACGCGCTTATTCTCTTCATCGGCTTGGCAAAGTGGCTTTCTCAAAGTAAACGAAAAAATCAGTACCGGCACTGTCTCTCGACAGCGTGCCCATAGCTGGGGAACCGTGGCACACTGGAAGCGAGCTGGGAAATCGTTACGGTACCGAAGGGCAACATTTTCGGCGCCCACAATTTTGTAGTGGCAAGGTTGCGTCCTACGGTAGGATAGAGGCGGCGTATCCGAACGATGAGGTTGTGGTCCCATTATGTCCAAAAATGAAGCCGTCAACGAGCCCTCCGCCAAGGGAGTTGGTCGCGTGGATGCCGCGGACCTAGCGGCCAAGATCCTCAACAACGTCGAGAAGGTCATCCTCGGCAAACGTCCGCAAATCACGCTGGCGCTGGTGGCCTATTTCTGTGAAGGCCACATCTTGCTGGAAGACGTACCGGGCGTGGCCAAGACGATGCTGGCCCGGGCGCTGGCCAAGAGCGTTGGCTGCACGTTCAAACGCCTCCAGTGCACGCCGGACTTGCTGCCCACCGATGTCACCGGGGTCTCGATCTTCAACCAGAAAACCACCGAGTTCGAGTTCCGTCCCGGGCCGATCTTCGCCCAGACCGTGCTCGCCGACGAGATCAACCGTTCCACGCCGCGCACGCAGTCGGCGCTGCTGGAAGCGATGGCCGAGCGGCGCGTGACGGTTGACGGCCAAACGTATACGCTCAAGCCGCCGTTCGTGGTCATTGCCACGCAGAACCCGATCGATCACGAGGGTACGTTCCCGCTGCCGGAAGCGCAGCTCGATCGCTTCCTGGTCCGCCTCAGCCTGGGCTATCCCACGCTGGATGAAGAAGGCAAGATGCTCCAGCGCCTCCAGCGCGGCCATCCCATCGACGACCTGGCGCCGGTCGCCACGGCCGCGGAGGTGCTCGCGTGCCAAGAGGTAATACGCGAAGTGTTCGTCGATCCCAAGGTACGGCGTTATGTGCTGGAGATCGTGCAGGCGACCCGGCAACATGAGGACGTGCACCTGGGCGGCAGTCCGCGTGCCTCCATCGCCCTGTTCCGGACCGGCCAGGCGCTGGCAGCCCTGTCGGGGCGGAACTTTGTCTTGCCCGATGACATCAAGCGCATGGCCCATCCGGTGTTGACGCACCGGCTGATCCTGCGGCCCGAAAGCCGGCTGCGCAAGGTGACGGCGGCGGCGATCGTCAACGAAGTGTTACAGGAGGTGTCGGTACCCGTGACCGCGGCTCAGGCCGCCGAAGCTGAGGACTACTTCCGATGAAATGGTTTCTCGGCGTCGTCGCCTTCCTCCTGATCGCCTTGGTCCTCCAATCGGGGCTGCTGGCGTACGCCATGTACGTCCTCCTGGGCGTGATGCTGCTCAGTCGATTTCTGGCCCGAAACTGGATCGGCAATCTGACCGCAACCCGCGAGTGCAATCGCCTCACGGCCGAGGTCGGCGACAAGGTCGCTGTCCACGTCACTGTCCAGAATACCGGAGCGCTCCCAGTACCGTGGGTGCTGCTGGAAGATCTGCTGCCCAAGCAGGCAGTGGACCAGAAGCCGCCGCGGCTGCACATCAAGGGCAAGCGCATGCAGATCAGCATGTTCGCCCCGCACCAGCAAATGATCTTGCGCTACCAGGTGCGCTGCGACATGCGTGGCTACTACCAGCTCGGCCCGCTGGTGATGGAGAGCGGCGATCTGTTCGGTCTGCACCGGCGCTACCGTGTGGAAGCCGAGCCGCATTTCCTGCTGGTCTATCCCAAGGTGGTGCCTCTGGAAGGCTATGACCTGGCCTCGCGCCGGCCGATCGGCGACATTCGGCTGACGCACCGCCTGTACGAGGATCCCACGCGGATTGCCGGCGTGCGTCCGTATGAGGCGGGCGATCCGCTCAACCGCGTGCACTGGCGGGCCACGGCGCGCACCGGGACGCTGCACAGCAAGATCCACGAACCCTCGTCGCTGGCCGGCATCACCCTACTGCTCGATTTTCACAACGCCGGCTATCCACGCCGCGGCGAGCCGCACCGCTCGGAGCTGGCCGTGACCACGGCCGCCTCGTTGGTCAACTCGGTCTATGAAATGGGCCAGCAGGTGGGCTTAATCAGCAATGGTCGCGATGCCGCCGATCGCATCCGCCTGGAGGGATGGGACCAGGATTATCGCACGCGCCAGGCGGCTCGGCAGACCCCGGCCATGCACGAGCGCAGCGAGCGGTTGCAGCCGCTGGTCGTTGACACGCGCCGCGGCGTGGAGCAGTTTCAGCGTATCCGCGAGACGCTGGCCCGCGTCGAGCTGACGGACGGACTGGCGTTTGCCCAGCTGGTCCTCGAAACCGCTCATCGCTTGCCGCGCGATGCCACCGTGGTGGCGGTCCTGGCCGATGTGCCGGTCGAGACGGCGCTGACCTTGGGCAACTTGCGGCGCAGTGGCTACGCCGTCACCGTCGTGCTGGTGATGCTGGATGAAGAGCGACTGGAGCAAGGGTACGGCCGGCTGATGGCGGAAGGGATTTTGGATGTGCGTCATCTCCGTGATGAAGCGGGACTCCAGGCCCTGTGTCAGCAACAGGTGCTGCGTTCGACGCCGTATCACTTACGCGTGGAGCTGGATTAGAAACGCATCCTACCCGGACAAGCTGCGAACATGGCCACCAAGCAACCTCAGCAGAGTCTCGCCGACTACGTGACCATCGCCCTCAGTCCCGTGCTGATCATGGCGCTGGTTGGCAGTCTGGTGTTCTTCCTGCTGGAGATCCTCTATGTCGGCCAGTTCCCCGAGCGCATGAAATGGACGCTGTTCTTCTTCGTCTTCGGAGCCGTGTTGATCGCCCGCATCTCGATGGAGCAAACCACCGCCGAGCGCGCCGGAGTCTACGGCATCATCCTGGGCGGGGTGGTCTATCTGGCGCTGTTGAGCTTCGTCGACTACACGTCGGGCACACCGCTGGCGCCCTTCGGCTGGGCTATCAACCTGGGACTGATCGGCCTCATCTGGTGGTGTGCGCATCGGCTGACCTGGGACTGTACGAATATTGATGATAGCGTCGATGTTTCGGGCAAGGGCGTGCTCGACGCCGCCGGCCTGGAGGAACCGCAGGCACAGACACAGGACCGGGGATCGGGGATGGAAGAAGAGGAGGCCGAAGATTCTCTCGTCGCAAGCAACCCTTCTCGATCGTCCGGCCTGTTCGCCTGGTGGCAGCGCTACCGTCGTCACCGGAACGAACAACTTCGTAAGCCGCACACGCCGGGAGTGTGGGTGGTCTATTTTTCGTTGGCGGCCCTGCCGCTCTTTGGCCTGGGACAATCCGTGATTCCGGCCGAGGCGGTCGACCGCCGGCGCTACGCCTTCTGGCTGATGGGCATTTATGTCGCGAGCGGCCTGGGCCTGCTGCTAACCACGAGTTTTCTCGGGCTGAGGCGTTATCTGCGCCAGCGCAAGCTGCAAATGCCGGCGGCCATGACAAGCGTCTGGCTGACCCTGGGAGGCGCCTTGATCGTTGGCCTACTGGTTGTCGGCGCGCTCCTGCCACGGCCACAGGCGGAATATGCCCTGGTGCAGCTGAACCCGGTGTCCTCGAAGGATCGCGAGGCCTCGCGCTATGCCGTGCAGCGGGACAGCGCCGGCAAGGGCGAGGGACGCGCTTCGACCGACCCCGCGAACCCGGATCAGAAAGCGACCTCCGGCTCCGGCACCAAAGCCGACAAAGACGGCGGCGCTTCCAGCAAAACCAAGTCGTCGAGCCAGAATTCCTCGTCGAGCAAATCCGGACAAAAGGATGGATCGGGATCCGCGAAGGGGCAGGGCAAGCAGGGCAACAGCCAGGAAAAAGACAAATCGAACCAGAACTCTTCATCCGCCGGTGCCAAACAGGACAACGGGGACGACAAAGCAGAAGACAAGGACGACCGCAAGAAGTCCAATGATGGGCGTGATGCTGGCTCCGGTAGCAGTGCTTCCTCGTCGCCGCGCAACCCGGTGTCGGAGGTGCTCGCAAAGCTGAACGGTCCCTGGGTAACGGTTCTCAAGTGGATCGTGTTTGGCTTGGTGGCCCTGGTCGTGGCGTTCTGGGTGGTGCGCGCGGGCTTGCGGTTCCTGGCGAATTTCACCGATTGGGCCCGGCGCCTGCTGGAAGGTTTACGAGCCTGGTGGCAAGGACTCTTCAACTGGGGGCGCGGGGAGACGACCACGGAAGCGGGAGCGGTGGAGCATGCCGCGGGGCCGCCGCCTCGGCCGTTTGCTTCCTATCGCAATCCGTTCCTGGAGGGGACCGCGGAGCGGCAGTCACCCGAGGAACTGGTTCGCTATAGCTTCGAGGCGCTCCAGGCATGGGCCCGGGAGCGCGCGCTCGGCCGGCGACCCGAGGAAACGCCCCTGGAATTTGCCGGGCGCTTGGCCGTGGAGGTGCCGGGGATGGAAGCCGATACCAGACAGCTGACAGTGCTCTATGCCCGCGTTGAGTATGCTCGGGGAGCACTCACGGCGAGTTGTTTGGGCCTGGTGCGTCAATTCTGGGAGCGGTTGGAGACGGTCGAACGACGACCGTTGTCGGCTTGATCTACGTGGCCTGCCAGCTTACCGGCATAAGCCAGCACGGTTCGAATCTCGGCGCGCTGAAGTGACGGATAGTGGTTGAAACAAGTCTATTCTATGGCTCCATTCGCAACAGGCTGTCGAGGTCGCGTGCGCCATGGAGCACTCGCACGATCTCGATGCGGTCGGCCATGGACCGGTAGAAAACAAGATAGTTCTCGAAGCCACGTATCGGCAAGACACGAAGCCCGGCCAGTTCAGGATGGTCCGACTCCCAGACACTGCCTAACGCCGGCATGCTAGTGGGCCTCGCCACAAAAGATGCAAGGAATTCGGGGCAACTGCTCTGCTGGTAAGGGAACCCGTTCGCTGCCTCGGAGGTTGCCTTATGCGGGGCCGAAAACCTTACCCCTTGGAGCTCGCCCGCAAAGACCGAGTTGTCTTACAACCAATAGCCCACAGTGATTCCTTGCCCTGGTATCAGGTCCGACGGGCCCGCATCGTCCTGGCCCTCGCCGCGGGCGAGTCGGTCCAGACCATTGCCTTGCACATGCAATGCGATACGGCCACGGTCTGGCGGACCCGGCAGCGCTATAGCGAGTCGGGATTACCTGGCTTGCTGGCCGATGATCGGCAGGGGCACTCCGGACGAACGATCCGGATTTCCCCCCCTCCAGCGCGCACAAATCATCCACCTGGCCTGCTTGGAACCGATCGCCAAGGGGTTGCACATCACCCACTGGTCCAGCGCCGACCTGGCACGTCAAGCGATCCTCGACGGCATCGTGGAAACCATCAGCGCCCGTACGGTGTGCCGCATCTTGCAGGAGGTCGCTCTGCAACCGCATCGCACCCGGTACTGGAAAACGGCCCGGTTGAACGCCGCCTTCATGGAGCGAGCCATAAGGATCTTGTGGTGCTACAGTTACGCCGACTACTTGGCGCGACGCGGCTTCTGGGTGGTCTGTGCCGACGAACTGCCCAACTTCCAAGTGCTGGAACGCGATCCGATTCGGCGAGCCATCCCCGGATCGATCGAGCAGCGGGAGTTCGAGTATAAACGGCACGGTACGGTCACCGTGCTGGTGTTCTTGGTCGTGCCTAGTGGGCGGATGGAAGCGTACTGCTGGGAAAGCAAGAGTGGCCCGCACTACACGCAGGCGTTGCGGGAGTTCCGGAGGCATCATCGACACCTACGGGGCGCCTACTTGATTCACGACGGGGACCCCACGCACACGGGTGGAGTCGCCCAGCGCTATCTGGGACAGTGCCCCTGGTGGCGGCCCCGGTTGATGCCGCCCGATAGCTCGTGGCTGAATCAGGCGGAGATGCTGCTGGAGGCCTTTGAAGGGCATTATCGGAAGCGGGGTTCGTGGCGCAGCCGGGAAGAGTTCATCGAACACATCGGCGCCGCTTGGCCGGAGTACAACCGCCTCTACGCCCATCCGTTTGCATGGGAGTGGACGATCCCGCAAATGAAACAATGGTTTGCCAAGCATACCCAGTGAATTCCTTGCATCTTTTGTGGCGAGGCCCACTAGCGAGCCGCTGGAACGCTTTATCGGCCGCCTTCAGAAAGCGCTTGGAGGCTGCTGCACTATGCTGGCCAATCTGAAGGCCCACCTCTACCAAGTCTCGGCGCGCTCGCGGACTTTTGGTCTCCGTTCGGCGGATCGCGTTCTTGACGGCTGTGGTCTAATCCCTCCGAAAGGAGGGCACCATTATGGCCCACGGCAGAGCGCGTGACGAGCGGAAGGAACGTCAGTGGCGACGTTGGATCGGTGAGTGGCAGACCAGCGGGCTGAGCGTGCGTGCGTTTTGTGAACGACGCGGCCTGACGGTCGCCAGTTTCTACGCCTGGCGGCGAATGCTTCAGCAGTGCGCCGCCGAGAAGCCCGCGTTCCTGCCCGTGCAGGTCGTGGCCGACGCGGTGCCGACCCAGACCTGCGCCCTGGAAGTGGTCCTCCCTGATGGCCGGACGGTGCGGGTGGCTCCTGGGTTTGATGCGACCACCCTGCGGCAGTTGCTGGCCGTGTTGGAGGGGCGGCCATGCTGAGCTTCCCCCCAGCCGTGCGCATCTGGCTGGCCCTGGCACCGGCCGACCTTCGCAAGGGCTTTGACGCTCTGGCCGAGCTGGTCCGGCAACACCTGCGCGATGATCCCCTGTCGGGGCACGTCTTTGTCTTTCGCAATCGTCGTGGCGATAGAATCAAGCTGCTCTACTGGGACACCGACGGATACGTGATTGTTTATAAGCGGCTGGAGGCTGGGGTCTTTCGTTTCCCGGCGGCAGCCGAAGGTCAAGCCAGCGTCACCGTGCGCGCCGCCGAATTGGCCATGCTGCTGGACGGCGTCGATTGGCAAAACGCCAAGCGCTCGAAGCGCTACCACCGGCCCGCGACCGCAAGGGGTTGAGCGGGCTGCATGGGAGGCGCAAGTTGAGCGGGCGGGCGGCTAGCATCGCCCGCTTTTTTCTTGCCCGCCGAAGAACAAATCCGGTCCGCAATACGTTTTATAGGTATGAGCCTCGCGGACCCTGCTGCCGGCCTGCTACCGACCACCGCCGAGCAATAGCCCGACGACGTGGCCACGCTCAAGCGCATGGTCCTGGAGCTGCTGGCCTCACTGCACGAGCGCGATCGCGACAACGAAGGGTTGCGGCACCGCATCAACCTGCTGCTACGCCGCTTGTACGGGCCGCGCGGCGAACGCATCGACCCCAACCAGCTCCTGTTGTTCCCGGAGATGGCCGCGGGCCAGGACGCGGCACCAGCCTCGACCGAGCCGACAGCCGCAGCCAAGCCCAGGCGGCGGTGCCGGCCACACGGTCGCCGCTGCCTGCCGGACAACTTGCCCCGCGAGCCCAGACATCACGAGTTGTCCGAAGCCGAACGCACCTGCCCAGCCTGCGGCCAACGGCGCGTCGATATCGGGACAGATCGGAGCGAACAACTCGATTACCGGTCGGCGTCGTTGTTCGTCGTCGAGCACTTCGTCCACAAATATGTCTGCCCGTGCTGTAGCCAGCAGCGGTCCCAAGCTCCGGGGCCGCAAGCGTGCCCGGGCCAGGAATCCGATCCTGTGCCAGCGCAGCAGTCAGCCGCCCCGTCAGCGCCGCCGAAGGCGGCAGAGACTCCCGCGCCGGTTGGCCCTGGCCAGCCGGCCACGGAGCCGGGCCAGCGGCCCCAGACGCCGTCGCCACCGTGCCGGCCCCCCGAGACTGGCGAGGTGGTGATTGCGGCCCCCAAGCCGGCGATGCCGATTGCCAAGGGCCTGCCGGGGCCGGGCCTGTTGGCCCACCTGCATCGTCAGCAAGTACACCGACCACATGCCGCTGCATCGGCTGCAGCGGGCCTACGAGCGACAAGGCTACTTCTTGCACCGCTCCACGCTCTGTGACTGGCTGGGGGCCTGTGCCGACCTGCTGCGACCGCTCTATGACGTGATGGTCAGCGCGGTGCTGCAGTCACGGGCGCTGCACACCGACGATACGACGGTGAAGATGCAGGAGCTGGTAACTCATCTTCTAAACACGGCGCGCCTGTGGGTCTACCTGGGCGACGCCGCCCATCCATACAACGTGTTCGACTTCACCGTCAATCGCAAGCGCGACGGCCCGGAGCGGTTCCTGGCCAACTACCAAGGCTACCTGCACGCCGACGCCTTCAGCGGCTACGACGGCCTGTACCTGCCCGACCCGCGCACGGCGGCGGCGCGCATCATCGAGGTGGCCTGCAACGCGCACGCGCGCCGCAAGTTCTACGAGGCGCGCGGCAGCGATGCCCTGCGGTCGCACCAGGCTTTGGCCTATTACCGGCAGCTTTATGAACTGGAGCGGCAGGCGAAGGACTTCAGCGACGCGCAGCGTCTGCAGATGCGCCAGGACCTGTCGGTCCCGATCCTGGGCCGGTTCCACCAGTGGCTGGAGGCGCAGCGCCCGGAAGTGTTGCCCAAGAGCCCGATGGCGGAAGCGCTGGGGTACGCGCTGAACAACTGGGCCGCGCTGATGCGTTAGGCGAGCGGCACGTCTTGATTTACCCGCATCTCGGTTGGCTTGGTCGGATCGAGATGTCGTACTTGGGTAATGTCTTTGATCGTTCCAAGCGGGCTTCGTACGGCTTCATTTCCTTCTTGGTAAGGCGAACGCCATCCGGGTATTCGCCCTGCAGCCGCTTCAGGGTCGGATGTTGGCCGCGCCACGTCATCCGCAGAGCCTGTTGCAAGATCACCTTCAGGCAATTCAATAACGCTCCGCCCCGCTTCTGTTCCAAGCTCGACCAACACCGCTCCATCGGATTGTATTTGCTGTGGTACGGAGGATAGTACACCAAGCGAATTTCCAAACCCGACCAGTCCGCGAATTCAATCATCCGCTTCAAAAACTGCGTGCGGGTTCCCGAGTTGTTCGGGCCATTGTCCAGGTAGATCACCAGCCGCCGGACCGATGGCAAACCGTCCTGCACCTGCAGCCACCACAACTGGAGCCCATCGACCCAAAAATCGCTGGTCTCCCGCGTGCCGAAGAGGATGGTCAACGCTCCCGTCGCCAGCATCAAGATGCCCAACGGCGTCCATTTCCGCTTCGCCGGCGGATCATGATCCCAACCCTTCGCGGCCTTGCCGTTCGCGCCGGTCCGGGTTTTTCCGAGACTTCTCGCTGAACACGACAAGGTTATGCCGCCACCTTGGTAGGTCGAGCGACCGTTGAACGTTGCGGTTTGCTGCGGAGTTTGTGGACGACTTTGGGTTTGGCTCGGTGTTGACCATGTTGACGATACCAACGATC
>JBGQLF010000092.1:0-13311 GCA_041499985.1 Gemmataceae bacterium | reverse complement strand
GCAACCGGTCCGTCGCTGAAGTAACTAAAAAGGTCGCACTAATATACTAAAAGATCAAAAGGACGAATCCGAGGGGCCAAAGGAAATCTTCGAGAGGCCAAAGGGGGAGTGTCGGCTAATTCTCGGACGGACTCCTAGGCTCCGCACACAGTTCTGACTTTTGAGCTCAAGAGGCCACCGCCATGCTCCAGCGCGTGCGCACGATTCTGGAGATGATCCGCTTCAGTCACACGCTCTTTGCCTTGCCGTTCGCCCTGTTGAGCGGCCTGCTGGCCTGGCAGAAACCGGGTTCCTTTCACGTCCTGGACCTGGTCGGCATCCTGCTCTGCATGGTCTTTGCTCGCAGCACAGCCATGGCGTTCAACCGCCTGACGGACCTGCCGTTCGACGCTGCCAATCCGCGAACTGCGCAACGCCATCTTGTGACCGGACAACTAACGCCTGCGGTTGTGTGGCTCTTCACGTTGCTGTGTGCGGCCGGCTTCATCTTTTCCACGCTGTTGTTCCTGATAGGGCCCAACGCCAACCCTTGGCCGCTAGGTTTATCGGTCCCAGTTCTGCTCTTCGTGTGCGCGTATTCGTACACGAAGCGCTTCACGGCGCTGAGCCACTTTTGGCTCGGGACCTCCCTCCTCCTGGCGCCCTTGGCCGCGTGGATTGCCGTGCGCGGAATGGAGGATCTCGCGGTTCCCGTCGTGCTCGGGTTGGCGGTGCTCTTTTGGGTGACGGGCTTCGACATCCTCTATGCCTGCCAAGATGTGGCGTTCGATCGACGGGCTGGGTTGCTCAGTGTCCCTGCCAAGCTTGGCGTGCCGGCCAGCTTGCGGGTGGCGCTGCTCTGCCACCTGGTAATGGTTGGGTTGCTACTCGCGCTGTACTGGGTGGCCTGGCCGCTCCTCGGCAGCATCTACCTCATCGGCATCGCCGGCGTGGCAGCGCTCTTGACCTACGAACACTGGTTGGTTCGGCCGGACGATTTGAGTCGCGTGAATCAGGCGTTCTTCATGGTCAACGGCGTGATCAGCGTGGGTCTTCTTGTTGTCGTGATGCTGCAATTGGTGTTGAATTGGTGAAGCATGCGATGGAGTCGGGGCGGCGGGACTCGAACCCGCGACTTCCTGGTCCCAAGCCAGGCGCGCTAGCCAGCCTGCGCTACGCCCCGTGAAGACTCATCACTCTTTCTAATCACTGAGCCAGGGAACGGCCAGTGCCTCTACTTACGAAGCGCTTCTAGTATACGCTCGAAGTCGTCATTGGATTCAAAATTGAGAACAATTTGTCCTTTGTCCTTGGCGCGTACCCGGATTTCGACCCGCGTCGAAAGCTTCTGGCGCAGCTCATCCTCGATCGACTGCACATGAGCGGTCTTCTCCGGCGCCGGCTTCGGGGTGTTGACGACGGTCTCCGGCTTCTGCTCCTTCGCCAAGGCCTCGGTCGCTCGGACGGACAGCCCGCGTGTGATGACTTCCTTGCACAAGGCCACCTGCCGATCGCGATCCGGCGCGGCCAAGATGGCACGCGCATGCCCGGCCGAAATCTGGCCGACACGCACCGCCTCCTGGACCTCCGGGGGCAGTTCCAGCAAGCGAATCAGATTGGTAATCGTGGAACGATCCAACCCGAGGCGCGTTGCCAGCTGCTCGTGGGTCATGCTGAAGCGTTTCAAGTAATCCTGAAATCCATGCGCCTTCTCGATCGCGTTGAGATCGGTCCGTTGGATGTTCTCGATCAGGGCAGCCTCGAGAACCTGCTGGTCATTGAGGTCGACGATGCGCACCGGAACCTCGGCCAAGCCGACGGCTTGTGCGGCGCGCAGCCGGCGTTCACCTGCGACCAGCTGATAGCGGTCGTCGACCAGGCGGACCACCAACGGCTGGAGGATACCATGCGTACGGATACTGTTCGAGAGGCTCTCCAGTTCATCCTTGTCGAAGGTCTTGCGCGGCTGGAAGGGGTTCAAGTCCAGACGATCCACAGGTACCTGAGCCTGAGCGGGCGCCCCTGCGGACGCCGCAGCGGTCGTGCCCGAATCCGCGTTCGTATTGCCGAGCAATGCGTCTAAGCCACGGCCGAGCCGTCGTTTTTCCATGGCTGCCTCCTTCCAAGGACAGGACGAGTTCGCGCGTTCCGTCGCGACTGCGGCATTCTAGCAGCCAGGGCGTGCGTCAGACAATGTAGCTTTCTAGGTCCCTTGGAATCCTCGGAGTAAGCTGCACAATCGGCACTGACGTTCCACGTGTCCCCAAGCACAACGCTGACACCTTCGGAAAACTCCTCAGACACGACAAGCGCATCCCGGGTCTCCCACTCCCGTCGAGGACAACCAGCTCAGGAACCGGGGGCTGGTCGCTCACATCCACCGAGCACCACGCCTCCTTCACGGTGAGCTGAGCCGGCGAGTTCTGCAACGAGTCCGCGCAGATAGTCTCGCGCCGCGAGGACATCCTCGAGCACCTGAGGACCATGTTCGCGTTCAATGACAAGAAGACCCCGGTAGCCGATCGCGATGAGCTGCCTCAGGAATGCAGGAAAGTTGACCTGCCCCTGTCCAATCGGCACCTCCGTACCCAGCTGACCGGGTTCGCGCGGGCGGAGACCATCCTTGCAGTGAACGCCCCGTACAAAGGGTGCGAGGCGCCCCAAGGCCTGGAGCGGATCGTCTGTATCATAGAGCAGCAGGTTGGCCGGGTCGAAATTGACTCCCAGGTTGGGCCGATCCACATCGTGCAGAAAGCGCAGCAGCACGTCGGCCGGTTCCTGGCCTGTCTCCAGATGAAAGCTCTGGCCATAGGCTGCACAGCGGTCGAGGATCGTCCGCATGGTCCCGATGAGCGGAGCGTAGTCGGGATGGCTGGTGTCCTCGGGGATGAAGCCGACATGCGCCGCCAAGGACGGGACTCCCAGAGCATGGGCCAAGTCGCAATACTGAAGCGCGATGGAGAGGCGGTGAGCGCGAAACGTGCCCCTCACCAGGCCGACGGTCCGCGCGATGGTCTCGCGGTCCGCATAGCTCTGGCCATTGAAGCCGACGAACATGGTGCTGAGGAGTACACCACTCGAACGGACCGCCGAGATGTAGGCCTCACGATCCGGCCCGCTCAGCCAGTCTTCGGGCAGAGCCCCGGTATGGACATAGCGGAAGCCGTGGGCCGCGGCGACACGCAGGGCCAGGCGACGATCCCGCTCCAAATTGTGAGCCATGACTCCGATGTCCAGCATGGCGTCGATGATCGTTAGCTTGTTCATTCGTTGATAGACGGCATCCCCCGCGCGGCTGGCCAGTCTGTCCCCACACTATCGTATGGTTTTCCCTCGTGCTCCGACAGCATTTGGTCGGCCCCCGACTTGCTCTTTTTCTCGGGTGGGGTGCTCGGGTAAGATTTCGCCTGTCGATGACACGGAACCATCGGCAAGGGCCCTGGAAGGCCGGCCTAAAGAGGAGTAGAGGTAGCTGATGAAAGGACTCATCGCAGCGGCGGGACTGAGTACCCGCCTGAACGACCTCGGCGAGAAGCGCAACAAGGTCCTCCTCGATCTCGGCGGGAAAACCCTGCTAGAGAATATCCTCCATCACTTCGCGCACGCAGGTATCGCGGAAACCTTTGTCATGGTGGGGTTCGATGCCGTGGCCGTGCGCACTTCTTGCGGCCAAAAGGCGACCTGCGTGCTGAATCCGTTTTACGAACACTATGGCATTCTTGGCAGTCTCTGGCAGGCGCGCTCCTACCTGGCGGGTACCCCGTTCGTCTTCACTACCGGGGACCACTACTTTGCGCTGCCGCGTTTTCAGGCCTTTCTCAGTGATCAGCCCGAGGCGGATGTCCTGGTCGATATTGAGCTCAAGCCCTGCGATGATGAGGACATGAAGGTGTACATCAACCGCAGCGGCAAGCTACGCACCATGACCAAGACGGTCCTCGAGGGTACCGTGCTCGGCGAATTCACGGCCACGGTGCGCTTCAGCGCCGAGGGCAGCCAGCAATTCTTCGACACGCTGGAAAAGCATGTCTGGCAGCATGGCATTCAGGGCTACCTGGCCGATGTGCTGTGCACCCATCACCGTAAGTGGGAACTGGCCTTTCATCTCAGCTCGGACCACCGCCGGATAGAAGTCGATTTTCCCTGCGACGTCACCCGTGCCTGCCAGCTGTACCAACAGCAACAGCGAGCGGATGCGGCATGATCGAACGATGAACGATGAATGATGAATGCATGTCAGGCCTTATTCATCATTCCAAAGTCCTGTCCCCATACTTTCAGGAACAGAGCAATGAATCGAGACCCCATTCTCTTCCGGGTCGATGGTACGACCCGCGCGGGCTGGGAACGTCTAGCTCGCTGCCAAACGCTAGCCGGGGCCCTCCAGCGCCGCCGCCGGCCGACGTACTTCCTCGCTCAATTGGAGCCGGCCTCGCTCGGCCTGGTGCTCAAGCGCGGCGGCAATGATTGGCTGGAGGCTGATAGTCCCGCTGGCACGGACGACGACCTGGCCGAAACGGTGCAGGAGATCCGCCGGTTAAGTCCCGCAGCCGTGGTCGTGGATGCTCCGGAGGCTAGTGCGGAATACCTGACGGCACTGCGCGCCACCGGCGCCTTGCTGGTCACGCTCGATCACCTGGCGCAGATCTCCACCCCAGCGAAGCTGGTGATCAATCCGCTCCTGGGCCCCGCGCGCGAATCGTATAGCTTTCATCCAGGAGCACAGCTTCTGCTTGGTCCGCGTTATGCGATCATCCGACCCGAAATTCGCCGCGTCCGCCCAATCCGCGCCCAGGAGCCCCAGCAGCCGTTCCGGGCCCTGGTCGCCCTCGGCGATGATGATCCCAATGGTCAGACCGCTGTCCTGGCCCGACTGCTGCTCAATGTGCCGCGGGTGGAGCGAGTCGACCTAATCGTTCGGCCGCAACATCCACAGTTGGAGCAGCTCACGCAGCTGGCCAGCACGGAGCCCGAACGGTTGGCGGTCGCCACGGAGCCCGCGGAGATTACGTCGCGCCTGGGGCGCTGCCATTTCGCAATCAGCGGCGGCAGCGGTTGGTCTCTGGAGCTGGCCTGCATCGGCGTACCCCAACTGGTGATAGTGCAAGCCGAAGCGCACTGGCCCACGGCGCAGCGCCTGGAAGAGGAAGGCGCCGCCACCTGCCTGGGCTGGCACGAGAACGTCTCCGCCGGGACGATCCGCCAAGCGATTCAGAACCTTCTCACCGATGCGCTGGATCGCCAGGCCATGGCACGCTGCGGCCGACAGCTCATCGATGGCCGGGGACCCGATCGCCTGGTGACGGCCCTGGAGGTGCTCCTGCATCCTTCCCGCGCCGTCGAACTCAGCCGGGCCGCATAGGTCGAAACCACGAATCACACGAATCACACGAATAAGAAGAAAAAGGAGCCGAACACTCTTGCGGGACGAACCGCCAGTGCATAATCCTTCAGCTGCCTTCTTCTTATTCGTGTGATTCGTGTGATTCGTGGTTTACACTCATGGACAAGCACCAAGTCGCGGCGATCCTCGACGAGATCGGAACGCTGCTCGAGGTCCAGGGCGAAAACCCCTTTCGCTGCCAAGCCTATCACAACGCCGCCCGCGCGCTCGAACAGCTGGAAGAGCAGCTCGGCGAGGTCGTCGCCAGCGGCCGGCTCGGCAGCATTCGTGGCATCGGCGAAACGCTTCAAGAGAAGATCACGACGCTGGTCACCACCGGCCAACTGCCCTTCTACGAGGACCTGCGCCGCCGAACCCCTCCCGGACTGCTCGAGTTCCTTCGCATTGCCGGCCTGGGACCCAAGAAGGTCAGGGCACTCTACGAACAGCTCGGGATCGATGATCTCGACAAGTTGCGCCAGGCTTGCCAGGACGATCGCGTGGCGGGCCTGAAGGGCTTCGGCGCCAAAACCCAACAGAAGATCCTCGAAGGCATCGAGTTCCTCGGCCAGGCGGGTCAACGAGTCCGTTTGGATCAGGCGCTGGATGTCGCCTCGGCTCTCCTGGAGGGACTGCGCGATTGTCCGGGAATTCGGCGTGTCGAGGTGTGCGGCAGCATCCGGCGCCGCAAGGAGACGATCCGGGATATCGATATCTTAATCAGCTCCAACGATCCCAAACCGATCATGGATCGCTTTGTGACGCTTCCCGGGATTGTCCAGGTGACGGGACATGGGGACACCAAATCGAGCATCGTGGTGGGCGTTCACCACGATCATGGGCGAACGATCACGATCAACGCGGACCTCCGCGTGGTTCGGGACGAGCAATTTCCCTTTGCCTTGCATTACTTCACGGGTAGTAAAGAGCACAATGTGGCGATGCGTGCCCGGGCGCAGCAGTATGGCCTCAAGCTCAATGAATATGCCCTGGCAGGGCCGGAGCGCCAGATCGCATGCAAGGAAGAAGCCGATCTCTTCCGAGCCCTGGACCTGGATTACATTCCGCCGGAGCTGCGCGAGCACACCGGCGAACTGGAAGCCGCCGCCGAGCACCGCCTGCCCGAGCTTGTGCAAGCGAGCGACATCCGCGGCGTTTTTCACTGTCATACCGACTGGAGCGACGGCAGCGCCACCCTGGAAGAAATGGCACAGGCCGCCCGCCAACTGGGCCTGAAATACCTGGGTCTCGCGGACCATTCGCAATCGCTGACAGTGGCCCGCGGCTTGACCCCGGAGCGCGTGCGGAAACAACAAGCGGAGATCGACGCCCTGAACACACGCCTGAAAGGGATCAAGCTGTTCAAGGGAATCGAGTGCGATATTCTGGCCGACGGCAGTCTTGATTATGACGAAGAGGTCCTGGCGAGCTTCGATTACGTTGTTGCCAGCGTGCATTCGCACTTTCAACAAACGGCAGAGGAGATGACCGCCCGCATCCTCCGAGCCGTGCGCCATCCCCGTGTCACCATGCTCGGCCATGCGACGGGCCGACTGCTGTTGCGTCGCGAGGGCTACAAGGTCGACCTGGAAGCGGTGCTCCAAGAGGCAGCCCGCCAGCAGACCCTGATCGAGATCAACGCCCATCCGCAACGCCTGGACCTGGATTGGATCCACTGCAAGCGTGCCAAGACTCTAGGAGTAGGTCTGGTGATTAACCCAGACGCCCACAGTACGGGCGATCTGGCGTATTTTAGCTACGGCGTCGATGTGGCTCGGCGGGGCTGGCTGGAGAAGGCCGATGTGTTCAACACCAAATCCGCGGCCCAGGTAAGCCGGGCGCTCGCGAAAAAGTGACTGGTACAAAAGACCACTCACCAGTCACAAGTCCGGTTGTAGCAACGATTCCCGTCGACCGCAGCGCTCGAGCAGGCGCTCCGCCGCCAGGTAGCCGCTGCGCACGGCCCCCTCCATCGTCGCGGGCCAGCCCGTCGCGGTCCAGTCCCCGGCCAGGAAAAGGTTCTCGAGCGCGGTCGCTTGTTTCGGGCGCCAGCGGTCCACCTCGGGCACGGCACTGAAAGTAGCCGCATGCTCGGTCACGACACGGGCTCGCAAGAGAGCTGATGGCACTGCCGGAGGAAATAGGTGCGCAAACTCCGCAACAATCCGGCGCTGCACTTCCTCATGTCCCAGACCACGGAACTGCCGGGCGGCACTGACCACCACTTGGAGGTAGTGCTCTCCCGGAGCGACCGCGCCCCGATTGAAAACCCACTGGCCGATGCAGCCGACCAGGACTACGTGCGGCAGAGTTGTCACGGGCCGATCATACCATAAGTGTACACTTGTTATCGGCGACGTTTCGAGATGGCGCAGGTCGCGGAAGGGGACATGGACTTCGACGACCTCCGGAGGAAGCAGTTCCAGGAAGCGATCAAACGGCACGGCAGCGAGATACCAATCTGCTTCCGGTGTCTCCCCTTGGCGGAGTTCGAGCCGTTGCACGCGTGTAGGGGTGGCACTCAGGCGTTTCGCTGCACAGTTGAGATGCACTTGCACATCATGCGCGTCTAGCCAGTGTTGGAGTTCTGGGCCATAGAGGCGGCCGAGTGGGACAGCCGGCAGCTCGACCTCGAAGCCCCTTCGATGGCGAAGGAAGCCATCGAGGAATACCTTGCGGGCGTAGCGCAGGCCCATGCGATCCGGGGTCTCGTTGAGGGCACTCGTAAGGACCAGTCCCCAGAAGCGTTCAATCGTTCGCGGGGTCTGGGCATGGTGGAGAAGCCAGTCCAGAAAGGGCGGATCGGCATCGGATGGTATTCGGCGCAAGTGGGCCAATCCCCAAGCGATGCGTAGTTTCTCTCCCGCGGTCAGATAGTGAGCCCGCGCAAAACTGCGCAGCAAGTGAAACGGCGCCGGCAAGGCATCGGCGGCGAAACGGCTGAGCTGACGGTCTGAAGACAGGAAGTACAGGAACGGTTGCGGGCGCAGCAAATGGGCAATCCCGACCGTCCGGCAAAAGTGGGCAAAATTCGTACAGCAGCCCATGCTGACATGCTGGCAAGTATCGACCAGCTGGCCACTGGCGACATCGGTGAACGAACTGGCCCTGCCGCCCAAGCGGCTGCGCGCTTCGAGGACAGTCACCTGGAACCCGCGCGGCGCCAGGGCGGTGGCCGCCGCCAATCCCGCCAGACCGCCGCCGATGACAACGACGCGCTTGAGCATGAGGTTTATACGATTATAATAGTTATCTAATCGTCTGTTACTGATTCTACCGGAAGTGGTGTTCTACTCAACGCGACCCAAGTTGACCTGAGCCCGACGCGCTAGCGAGGGAGCATCCTCGCTAGCGCGTCGGGCTCAGGTCAAACCATCCCGCGCCGAGTATACGTCCACCCCCAGCGGATCGGCAGCGCTTGCACCAGCAGTCCGAGCTTGTGCCACGAGCTAAGGCGGACGCGGCTACTGAAAACATCATAGTCCCGCCGCTCGATCGCCTCGAGCAAGCCGCGATAGGTTCGCAGCATGACCTGAAAGACCGCCCGGCCGGCTGGGCGTAGCAGCTGGGCCAGAGGCTCGGCCGCGTCGTAATAGTGCCGTGCCCGCGCCACTTCGAAGGCCATCAAGGCTCGGAAGTGGTCATCGCACTCGCCTCGGCTGAGGCTGTCTGGGCCGTAGCCAAAACGTTCCAAGTCCTCTTGAGGTAGGTAGATCCGGCCACGAGCCGTGTCCTCACCGAGGTCCCGTAGGATGTTCGTGAGCTGGAAAGCAATCCCAGCCTGTTCGGCGTGAACCTTGGCCCGCCCATGCGTGAAACCCCAGATGTGGATGCAGGCCAGGCCCACGGCCGAGGCCACCCGGTAACAATAGGGGTACAACTCCGCGAACGTGGCATAGCGGGTTACCTCGAGGTCCATCGTCACGCCATCCAAGACAGCATCCAGATATTCGCGCGGGATTCTGTGCCGGGTTACAGTGTCCTGAAACGCTGCATGCAATCGGTGCGTGTGGTCCCCGGTGAGCGCCCCGTCGAGCCGGCGCCGCCAGTCGGCCAGCAGCACCGCTTTGTCGGCTGCCAGGCCTGGGCCATCGGCCAGGTCATCACTGACCCGCAGAAAGGCGTACAGGGCACACATCGACCTTCGCTCCGGTGCCGGCAAGACGCGGAAAGCATAATAGAAATTGCTCCCTTCGCGCCGTGCAAGGCGTTCGCAGTAGGTATAGGAGTGTGCGAGCGTCCAGGTCATGAAAGTTCCAGCAGACCGTGTTCGGTTGGGGCGCTAGAGCCAGGCTGTCTGGAGACGGCGGACCAGAGCACCGCTCAGGAGCGCCGCCTTCTCCCACTTGGCCAGCACCGGGCGGGTAACCCAAACATTGTACTGGCAGCGCTCAATTTTACGCAGGATGGCCAAGCCGCCGCGAAGGAACAACTCGATGTCCAGACGCACTTCCTGAGGCACCCGTTCCAGCAGGGGCACGCCCCGGTAGAAGAGATCGCGGGTGCGGTCGACTTCGTAGCGCAGCAGATCCGCGAACGCGGGGGTGTAGCGCCGGCTTTGCAAGTCGGCCTCGCTGTAGCCGAAGCGGAGAAGGTCTTCCTCCGGTAGGTACACCCGGCCGATGTCGAAATCGCGGGCCACATCCTGCCAAAAATTGGCCAATTGCAAGGCTGTGCACACCGCGTCGGCCAAGGCGGCTCGACCCGCATCATAGGCGCCACACAGGTACAAAACCAGATGGCCAACGGGATTGGCCGAGTACCGGCAATAGCCCAGCAGTTGTTCGAAGGTCTGATAGCGCTTGACCAGTTGGTCCTGTTCAAAGGCGAAGAGCAGATCTAGAAACGGCTGGGGCGGGATGCGAAAGTGCTCGATCGTCTCGCGCAGCGCGATCATAACGGGATGTCGCGCTGTGCCCTGGTAACAGCGCAGCAGCTCCTCCCGCCACCAGCGGAGCAGCGCCAACGCCTGCGTGCCGCCGCCCGCTTCATCCGCCAGGTCATCGGCCCAGCGACAATAGGCATACACCGTATGGAAATGCCGCAGCAGTCTCCGGGGTAACAAGAGCGAGGCGACGGTGAAATTCTCGTAGTGGGCGCGGGCCAGGCGGGTGCAATAGGCGCGCGCCGCCGCGAGGCCAAGTGGAGACCGATGGGCGCTGGGACCGAAGCGTGCCAGTTCGAGTGCGAAACCGTTCTGCATGGGGCAAATTATAACGATGCGTGAGGAAGGAGGAACGATGATTTTGAGGATCCGAGCACGACCAGGCCTGCCTCGTTCCTCCTTCCTCACCCTGCGGTGCTGACTTTTCCCGGAAGTCGGCAAAAAGGACTTGGAGTTTGGGCTAGCGATGAGTATAGTAGCATGTCTAGTCGGCAGGGTGCCGAATGGGACTGAACAGGCTCGCGCAGCCAATTTGGAGAACCTTTGCCCGGTCCGGATTGATCCTCCTTCCTCCTCTGCGGTTTTCGATGGTGTTACTCTCCCACGTGTGAGCAGCCTCTCCCGAAAGATCCCGAGAAGGTAGGTAAGCCCGGCCCTGAGGCTCGGCCCGGCGGTGGCTTTGGTCGCGGACGAGACCACACGGTTCTCCCGGCATTCACAGGGCCGGAGAAGGGGACAGAGCACCGAACAGTAACTAGCACAGCCGAAGCGAGGTGAGGTTTTACCGCGGCTAGGGATCCGAGGGGGTCAGCAGGCTCGGGCTCGGAATCTGGTCCGGCGGTCCGGATTGTGACGAGCGGATCCGCAGAGCTCCCGGCGCCTAGCGGATCGAGGGGACTCTTGTGCTTTTTGCTAGTGTGCCACGCGAAGACTAGTCGCTTCGCGTCCAGTGGGTCTGCTGTTGCGGACCGGGCACGGAAAGGTTCTTGAAATGGCGAAAAATATCTACGTCGGCAATCTGGCATGGGAAACGACCGCCGACGACTTGTTGGCCGTGTTCCAGGAACATGGCGCAGTGGCCCGCGCCCAGGTGATCACCGACCGCGAGACCGGCCGGTCGCGCGGCTTCGGCTTTGTGGAAATGGAGAATGATGGCGAGGCGCAGAAGGCGATCGATGCCCTCAATGGCGCCGAGTATCGCGGTCGGCCCTTGACCGTAAACGAAGCCCGGCCGCGCGAGGACCGGGGTGGTGGAGGCAGTGGAGGTAGTGGAGGCCGCGGTGGCTATGGAGGCGGTGGTGGCGGAGGTGGCAGCCGCGGTGGCTATGGAGGCGGTGGCGGTGGCGGAGGTGGCAGCCGCGGAATGGATCGAGGCCGCCGGTACTAAAGCTGGTACAATTGCAAGCAATCGCCCGGGCCGGGGACTCGTCTGTCCGGCCCGGGTCTGTTTTCCATACAGCCGAGTTCTGCACGAGAGAAGTGGTTGTGGCCAAAGAAGAAGCCATTCAGGTGGAAGGCAAAGTCAAGGAGGCCCTGGCCAACACGCAGTTCCGCGTCGAACTGCCCGGTGGCCATCAGGTCATTGCCCACGTAGCCGGCCGGATGCGCAAGAATTTCATTCGCATCATCCCCGGCGACACCGTCACGGTGGAGATCTCACCGTACGATCTGAGCAAGGGACGCATTGTGTACAGAGGTCGCTAGCCCGCCAAGTTGCCCTTGACTTGTCGGAGCGACCCTGGCACCCTAACCGCACTGGGTGTTCCCGACACCGAGACCAAGGAGGGTCAAACCATGTTCTACCACACCGAAGCCAAGCCACAGGGATGGCGTGCCGTAGCGGTCTTTGACGACCGAGGCGACCGTCTGCTGTACTTGGGCCGTTCTTCCACACAAGTGCGAGCTGGCTTTGCCGAGGCCTATTTCGAGGTCCTCGACGACGAGGAACGCGATCATGTGCGTTCGATCTCCTTGCAGCGCTGGCATGGCGCACCCGACGCCGGCCGCTGGATGCACCAGAGCAACCTGAACGTTCCCACCACGGCGAGAGTCGCCCGCAGTGCGTGATCCGGGTCCAACCCGGTCGTGCACCTCTTGAAGAGCCTCGCGACCGCCTCTCCCCTCCTGCTACCCTCACCCTTGCGGGGGAAAGGGTAGCAGGACAGCAGAGGCGGTTCCGAGGCTTTCTTTCTAATTACTTACCCAGGTAGATCTTACAGCCTTCACCGACTTAGAAAGGGCTTGCGCTGCCGTCCGGGTGAGGCGAACGGAGCGCCTTTCGCGGAGCGTGTCGAGGGTAGCAGCCTTACAAGTGGCGCAGATTGGGGAAACGTGACACCGGCCCTTGCATTTGCAGCCAAAAAACCGAACAATGGAAAGGAGTTGGGGCCGGAGACAAAGAACGTCGGAGCGCGATCCTAGCATGGCACAAAGGACCTCACGATGAATCCCTATACCTCCCTGTCGGATGACTTCGGGGTTTATGTATATTTGAATACTAAGATGGAGTTGCCCTCCGGCCGTGAAACGGTGCTGCACTTCTTCGATAGCCTGCAAAAAAGCTTCCCCCAGATGACCGACTTCGATTGCCGGGAGAGTGGGGAATTCGTCCTGGAGGAGGATCGGGAACAGGGAAGCTACCGCTGGGTTTCGCTTGAAAACCGCCGCATTTGCACCGGTTACGTGAATCCGCCCACCCTCGAGGCCGCCGACACGCAGCACGAACGCATCCTGGAATTGGCCCCTTATCACCTGGACTTCAGTCCGCTCGACTGCGAGGCGATGGATGTGCTCTTCGATTGTGCCTTTCGTCACCATCTTGAAGACCTGGACCCCGCGGCTCTGGCCGATGCGGTGCACGCGGTCGGTCGCCTGGTTTTCGCGGGCGGGGTTCCACCAGCGGTCGTAGTGGATCACGACGGAGCCTGCGACCAGGTCGACGCCGACGCCTGCGGCTTGCAGCGAGGCGACGAAGACTTCGCACTTCGGATACGACAATATGCGTGCCATCAGATCAAAGGGGATGCCACTGAAACCGAATGGATCGACGAAAGCGAAGCGCGCG
>JBGQLF010000091.1:0-13371 GCA_041499985.1 Gemmataceae bacterium | reverse complement strand
GTGAGCATGGTCGCATCGAGCTCACTCTGGACCAGCGGATACTGCTTGGAGCCGTTGGATTGCGCCGAGAACGGTAGCGGCGGTATTCCGGCCAAGCGGGAGTAGTTGTTGGCATTGCAGCCGGAGAAGATGCTTCGGTCCTCGTTCTTGCCATCGCGCGAAGCCGGCCGGATGTGCTTCTCGCCGATCAGGAGCGTGTTGCTGGTGCCGTCGGTAATACTCGCGATGCTGGTCACGCTTTTGAAGGAAGTGATCACGGTACCGACAGGTGAAGTATCAAAGCTGCCGGTAATGACCTGGCCGTTCGGCATGACGCCTCGGGCAGTGGCATACGCCAGGGCGCCGCGGGGACGGTTGCTCGTGGAATCGTTACCGCTGTTGCAAGCGTAGTCTCCGAGACCGCCCGCAAACGCCCCCAGCGAAGACGCCGGGGCATTGGAGATGTCGTTGACGCTGAAACCGACTCCAGAAGCTGAGCGACGCGAGGGACAGAAGAACGTGCTGATGTTATGCGGCCGCGGATCGGGGTTGGTCGGCTGCTCCGGCCAGCGCTTTTGCAGGTTCCACTGCCGGTAGAGGTTGTCCTGCTCGATGTAAGGCAGCAGGAACACGGCCCACGAGGCCCAGTCGTCGCGAATCGTGCTGGGCGGAAAGAAGCCGTACGCATCGTGGTAGTTGTGGACCGCCAGCCCAAGTTGTTTGAGGTTGTTAGAGCAGCTCATTCGGCTGGCGGCCTCGCGAATCTTCTGCACCGCCGGCAGCAGCAACCCGATCAGGACAGCAATGATGGCAATTACCACCAGCAACTCGATCAGAGTGAACCCGGAACGCCTTTTCCCTGCGGCACGACAGTTGAACATGACGGTTTCCCTCTGGTACAGGGTGACAAAAGCAATCGCAACAGTCGAAAAACTCCCTGAGCAGGGAGCGGAAACACACTGGGTTAACGGGTCAGCGCGCGTGCTCGAGGACACCTTTGCCGATCTGCATGACGATCTGACATCCATCGGACGCGGTTTGCAAGGTTGTCCAGGGCAACTATTAGGCTACTGAGCAGGCCGGGCCGGGTCAACAAAATAGACGCTCTTCGATCTACTGCTGGCCATCCGTTCGCGGTCCGCGAGCCGGTGCTTGATCTTCATCCCACCGCGAGCGATAATCCTCGGTGTTGTCAAGTCCGTGCCCTCGGCTCACGCATCTGCCGTGTCACGTCCTCCAGAAGGAGAATGGCCATGACGCAAACTCGGGGTACACCTTTCTTCGCGGCGATCCCCTGGCGCCTGGCGTGGGTTGCCGGAGTGATCCTCGTCGCTGGGTTGTTCGTCGCTAAGCCCGCCACACCATCTCCTGCCGCATGGGCGGACGAGGGCGCGTTGCCGCCGGATCTCGACCTGGTGCCACGCAGTGCCCTCGGTTTTAGCACGATCCGTATCGCCGATCTGTTCCAATCCGAGCACCTCAAGGGACTGCTGCCGGAGCTACTCAAGCTGAAGGACTCCCCCGTGCAGGAGCTGGAGAAGCTACTGGGGATGCCGTTGACCAACCTCGAGCGCGGTACCGTCGTGCTCCTGACGCCTGATCCTGAAAATGGGCTGGCCTTCATTCTCAGCACGGTGAAGCCGTTTGCGCAGGCCCACGTCTTGCAATCGCTTGCACCCGGCGCTTCCGAGGAGAAGCATGGAGGCAAAACCTACTTCGTCCAGCCAGACCGGCGCCTGGCGATCCATTTCGGCAGCGACCGCATCCTGGTAATCAGCTCAGATCAAGGCATGCCGCGCTTCCTGGACCAGATGGCACGGAAGAACTTGCAAGGACCGCTCGGCGAGGCGTTGAGCCTGGCCGCGGAAAAACATCATGTCGTGAGCGCCCTGGATCCCGAGCCGCTTGCCAACCTGGTGGGCAATGAGCTGCCTCTGCCGATTCGACCATTTGCGGTGCTTCTGAAGGCCCGGCTGGCCAGCGCCGTCGTGGATGTGAACAAAGACCTCCAGACGGTGGTGCGTCTCCGTTTCGCCAAGGAGGACGACGCCAAGGAAGCCGACAAAGCGATGGCGGCCGGACTCTTCCTGGGACGACAGCTCCTGGGTGAAGGTGTTCGGGAGATGGCCAAGAATCCACAAGGCATCGAGAATGTCGTCAAGCTCCTGCGCCAGGTTCTGACAACGCTCCAGGATGTGGCACCGCAGCGAGAGGGATCTGTCGTGCGCGTCTCGGCCACGCTGCCCCTCGATGGCGTGACCCTGGCGGCGGCGCAACTGGAAGGGATCACCCGGATACGCTTCGCCGCAGAAAGGATGAAGAGCGTGAACAATCTCAAGCAGATCGCGCTGGCCATGCACAATTACCATGATACCTATGGCCGCTTCCCGCCAGCCGTCGTCTATAGCAAGGATGGTAGGCCGCTGTATAGTTGGCGCGTCTTGTTGTTGCCGTTCCTGGAACAGGCCAATCTGTTCCAGCAGTTCAAGAAGGACGAACCGTGGGATAGCCCGCACAATAAGAAGCTGCTCGCGATGATGCCTCCGGTGTATGCGCCGGTGCGAGGTCAAACGACGGAGCCGTACTCCACCTATTATCAGGTATTCGTCGGACAGGGTTCGGTCTTTGAAGGCCGCGACGGCAGGAGGTTCACCGACATCACCGATGGTATGTCCAACACACTGCTGGTGGTCGAAGCCGGCCAGCCGGTGCCGTGGAGCAAGCCGGAGGACATCGCGTTTGTTCCGGACCAGGCAATCCCGCCCTTGGGTGGCCTGTTCGCGGATGGCTTCAATGCGGCGTTCTGCGACGGCTCGGTTCGTTTCTTGAAGCGTAGTATTGACCCCAAGGTGCTTCGCCTTTTGATCATTCGGAATGATGGGCAACCGATCAATTCCAAGGACTTGGAGTAGCCCTCCCCACTAGCTGGAAGCGCCACCGAGGGAGGCTGCCCCGTAGCCACAAGCGTCCTCGCTTGTGGGCTGCAACAGCCCACAAGCGAGGACGCTTGTGGCTACGATCTGACAACACGTCCCTGGAGCTTGCACTAGCGCGTCGGGCTAGTTGGACAACCACCCCATCGCGCGAAACCACGCCACCGCATCGGCCAACGACTCCGTCACGGGCCGAGGCCGCAGGCCCAGCTCCGCCAGGCTACGCCGGGCATCAAAGTGCATCACCCGGCGTGTGAGCTTGACCCCCGTCACGGTAGCGGCCGGCGCTCGGTGGGTGAACACATCGGCCACAAACTCGCTCACGTAGGCCGCGGTCAGGGCCACGGCGTAGGGTACGCGCCGACTCGGCTCGGGCAGGCCGGTCAGGCGCGCCAGGATGCCGAACACCGCGCGGATCGACAGATTTTCATGCCCCAGAAGGTAGCGCCGCCCCGGCCGGCCGCGTTCCATGGCCCGCACCATCCCCTCGGCCACGTCGCGCACATCCATCAGGTTCAATTCGGCGTCCAGGTACTCGCGGCGCTTGCCCCGGCAGAAGTCGAGCAGCATCTGCGTCGGCGGCGACCGGCCGAGATCCCCGGGACCGACCGGAAGGGTTGGGTTGACCATCACAACCGGCGCCCCCGCGCGCGCCAGACGCAGAACATGCTGATCGGCCAGGTATTTCGAGCGACAATAGGGACCGACGACATCGCAAAGGCTGACCTGCTGGTCCTCGGCGATGGCACCGGTCTGTTGCGCCCGTGTCAGAATGCTCTCTGTGCTGGTGTGGAGCACGCGCCGAACGCCTGCGGCCAACGCGGCCTCGAGGACGTTGACAGCACCGACGTAATTGATCTGGCGGAATTGGCCGCGCTGCTGGGTCCACAAGTGCGGATTGGCGGCCAGGTGATAGACCTCGCGGCAGCCCCGGACCACATCCGCGACGGCGGTGCGATCGCGGATATCGCCGCGCACCAGCTCGATCCGGTCCAGGGGCAGATGGGTGACCGAAGCCGCGGGGCGCTCCAGGACACGTACCACAGCCCCCTGGCCCAGTAAGCGCTGCACCAGATGACTGCCGATGAAGCCCGCACCTCCAGTGACGAGAACAGGAGCACTCATGTCAACGCTTCCGATACAGATCCAGGTCCGCTTTGCCCGTAATCAGGCTGAAGACTTCGCGCACTTGTTCAAAGCCAGCCCGGAGGAGGAAGTTCGAATGACGGCCGTAGCTCTTGGCACCCAGGATGTAGAAATTCGGCTCCGGATTGCGCAGCAACTCCCGTCCCGGGCTCGAGACCTGCAAACCATCTCCAGCACCCTGCTTGGACAGGGCGGCGGCCAAGCTCATCGGCCCCTCCGAAGCGTAGCAGGCGTGAACTTGGAGCTCGCGATACAGCTGGGTATCGGGCCTGTAGCCGACGTTGGCGATTACGTACTCGACTTCCCAGGTGCGTGCCTTGCCCGCACAGCGAGCCGTGACGCGCCAGCCCTTGTCCGGGCCGGCGTTCTCGATCGTGTCAACGACCGATTGCGAGTGGAACTCCACATTGCCGTCCGGGCGCGTGGCCAGCGTGTTGGCACGCACCGCCAGACGATCGCGCTCGCGCAAGGGGTCGTTAGCAATGCGCTTGATCGGCTGGGTGCTCGATCCTCGTGCCAGCCAGATGACCCAGGTCTCGGGATGTTCCTCGGACAGGGTAGCGAGGTTGCACACCGTCGTCGCCGCCGAGTAGCCCGCGCCGATCACCAGGATGCTGTTGCCGGCGTAAAGTTCGCGCCGCTCTCCCAGCACATCTTCGAGCCCGTAAGCGATCTGGGCCTCGGCTGCCAGCTCGCCGCCCGCGGGAACACCTCCATCGCCCAGCCAGCGGTGTTGGCCATAGGTGCCGGTGCAATCCAGCACGACGTCGGCCTCCTCGACGCGCTCGCGGTTCTTGGCATCGCGAAGTAACAGGCGGAAGGGCTGTTGACCTCGGCGGGCATCGCCGGCGGCGTCTTCTTTCAGATAGCCGCGCCGACCGATGTGCAGCACCTGGCACTCGAGGCGCAAACAATCGCGGAGCCCGGCAGTCTTGGCCAAGGGCTCGAGATAGGTAGTGAGGTGCTCCTTGCCTCCAATGCAGTCGTTATCGGCCGGGAATTCGTGTTTCGGCTGACTGGCCAGGATCGTGGCCCGTCCCAGCGAAGTCGTGTTCATCCCAAATGGGCTGAAGAGGCGGACGTGGCCCCAGCGGTGCCAGTGTTCGCCGAGGCGGGCCCGCTCGTACACCGTGACCGGCAAGTGCAGCATCCGTGCATAGAGAGCCGCTTCCACGCCAATGGGACCAGCACCGAGGACCGCAAGGCGCGGGAGATCGATCTTGGCCATCAGGCCCTCCGGGTTGGAATCCTTGCCAACCAGTCACGCTGGAGGCTCGTCAAGGGTCGCGCCGTGCCAGTATAGCACTTCGCCTTTGCCCAGGGCTACCAGATCACCACTGTAGCGGTGGTAGAAGCCGTGCAGGTACTCGGGCCGAACCGGAAGACCCCAGGCCTGCAATTGCCGGAGGTACAGGCTCAGGAAGACCGGCCGGTACAGGCAGTCGTACGGAAACGTGGGCAGCAGTTGCAGTTGCCCAGCGTAGAGCGCGATCGTCCCTCGTTTCATACCCGCACCGGTGCGGATGCCCGGCTGGCCAAAGACAAAGATCGTGCCGGCGATGAGGGACACACCCACGAAATCGCCGGTCGTGCCGCCGATGGCGATCAGGCCGCGCCGCATCGTGCTGCCGATCTCGTTGCCGGCGTTGCCGTTCACCAGGATCACGCCGCCGCGCATGCCAGCCCGGCTGCCGCGATAGGCCGCGCCGACGAGGTGTCCGGCATGGCCATGAACATGGATGCGGCCGCCGCGCATCTCAGCGCCGACCCAGTCGCCGGCGTCGCCGTGAACCTGGATTTCGCCACCCCTCATCTCGGCGCCGAGGTGCATGCCGGTGTTGCCTTGCACCGTGAGGCGTCCTCGTGTCATGCCGGCGCCGATCCATTTGACCCGGCTGCAATCCCCTTCCAGGACGACCTCTTCATCTGTGGCATCTCCGCGGAGGGCGAAGAATTCCCCGAGCGGCGCGGCGGCGTTCCCGTGCTGCACGGGCAGCGCTGCGATCTCCGCTGCCGACTTGCCAGCGAGATGGTCCGGGGTCAAGCACTCGGCTTCAACCGGAATCGTAGTCGTGCCTTTGTAGGTGAGGACGAGCATAGTAGTGGACCACGCCCGTTTAGCCGCGTTTCAAAAAGGGGACTGGACCGCTAAAATCACAGGTCCAGTCCCCTTTTTGAAACGCGGCTAAACGGATCTCAATAGCTTGTGCAGATGCAAGTGAAACGGTCCCAATTTGCCCCCGTAGTTTCCCGCCGAGATGCGCAACACTCCGGGCCGAGATGCCGCGCGCACCCCCACCCGTGTTGCTTCCTCCACGGCCGGCAGATCCAGTCCGTCGATGACGATTTCGTAGACGGCATTGGTCCCTTCCGGCAAGGCCGAGGGCACCAGGCCGCGCAGCGTCGGACAATAGGCATCATTGGTGCTGGCGCGCAGCTTCTTGTAACGGCTGCCAACCTTGCTACCGCTGCGCACGATGCCGCCGGGGAACGGCAAGATGACTCCGGGCACCCGTTGGATGGCTGCCACCGCCGCTTCGGCTGCTGCCAGGGCCACGGCCTGGCTGGTGCCCAGGATGAGAAAATTGCCGCCGGCCACGCCCTTGGTGGTGCCAAACACGTCTTCGCACAGGAACTCGCCATCCATGACCGGCAGGCGCCAGTACCGCCGGCCTTCGAGCTTCTTGCTAAACTGATAGCTGTCGCCGAAGTAACGCAGGTTGCCGCCGATGCGGATCGTTTTGTCCTTCACCAGCGGCAAACCGTTGTAGCACGCGGTCGTGGCACAGGTCAGCACGCATTGGCCGACGCGGTTGAGGACCGCCTTCTGCAAGGCGTCGCGACTGAAGGCGAAGAACAGCAAGCTCACACCTGGCCGGCCGTCCGGGGTCTCTTCGGAGGTCAAAGATCGTTCGATGCCCGCTTCGGCATCACAGCCGATGACCGAGGCGGCGTAACCGGTCGCGGTCTGGCCCGCGGTCAGCGCCCAACTCGGAGTCTCGGCCGTGACGATCAAGCGGGCTGCCGTCATCGGAAACGCTTCGGCAAAGGTGTCTTCGATGGCCGTGCCGTGGATGGCGAGCAAGGGCGCAAATCCTCCGAGGAGAAACGGGATCGCTGCGGCAAACTGTGGCCATTATGCCAAATCCGCCGCCGCCGGCCAGTCTGGCGAGCCGCTTCGCTGGCCGGTGTCAAAATCCGCATGGCCGCTATCGTCGCTGCCAGCATCACTTCCCTTCGCTCGCTGGCCAAATAACGGTCACCGTACACATGCCGGTTTCTTGCCAGACACCAGAGAGTGGGCTAGGTTTCAGATGTTCGGCCAGTTACCCCCCCTGCGACAATTCGAGGCGGTGGCTGGGTGACACTCACGGTGAGACGTTACCTCGCGCTGGGAGTCACTACCTCGACTTTTTGTTGGCTTCCAGGCCCACGAACAACCGTTCGTGGGCCTGTCGCTTTGTAGGCTAGATCGGTTTTGTCTCGCAGAGGGGCAAGTCCTCGGCGCCAGCTTCGCAGGACGGTTGCTCGCCTCCGGAGTAAAATAAGCAGGCGAGTTTCTGGGAGTAACCCGATGGCGCGAGCGAAGGACCCGAGCAATGGTCGCCTAGAAGAGGCGCTGACGACTCTGCTTCAGAATCAGGCCATTCTGGTTCAGAATCAGGCGTCGTTCCTGGCCCGAACGTCCGCCATGGAGGAACGCTTGGCACGGATCGAGGCCTTACTCCTGGATCACAGCCGAATCCTCGCTGATCACAGCCGAATCCTCGCTGATCACAGCCGAATCCTCGCTGATCACAGCCGAATCCTCGCTGACCACGGCCGGATCTTGCAGGCGCTGCCGGACACGATCCGCCAGAAGATCGGCTCCAAGAATTCCCGATCCGCCGTGACGCGCGGAGTAAGCAGTCGGGAGTAGGATTCCTCGTCCGTCCTTCTTTCTTCGTGCTCCCTCGTGTCTTTCGGGAAGGCATTTTACTGGATGAGAGGCGGCGGCGTTTGAAGCAACCCCGGCCGGAACAACCCCAACCGTGTGCGCCGCAGCAGATAATCGGCGGGCATTCTGGCCATTTCCTCCTCACGCTGATAGGCGAACTCGACCAATAAGTCGGGTTCCCCCGCCACCACGGGCTGGGCCAAAGCGATGTCCCGGGCCAGATAAGCCGCGACCTCCACTGCTCGCCGGCCGTAGCGCTGGAGGAGATGCCGGGCCGCCTCCGGATCGAGTCCATGCTTGGTCTGAAGGGAGACACTTGTCACCCGGGAAAACTCGCTCCACTCCACCGCCGGCGCAGAATCCAGGCGGAAGTCGCGTGTCCGTGCAGGACGCCATCGACCGAACCGGCGCATGATTTTATCCGTAATGACCTCCGCCATATGGCGGTAAGTGGTATACTTGCCGCCCGCGACGGACAGGAGGCCCGATGGGGACTCGAACAAGCGAAACTCGCGCGTCAACGACGACGGCTGGCCTGGCCGATCACGGATCAGCGGCCGCAAGCCGACGAAGCTGTTCAAGATGTCGCCGGCTGCCAAGGGCGGCGTCAGATAATGGTTGTACCCCTCGAGTAGGTACGCAACGTCCGTGGGTGTGACGCTAAGCGCATCGGGCTTCTCTTCGCAGAGCGTATCGGTGGTACCGACGAGTGTTTTGCCCAACCACGGAATCACGAAGAAGACTCGACCATCGGCCGGATGCAAGAGGAGAAAGGCCGTCGTCAAGCCGCGCTCGCGAACAATCAGATGCACGCCCTTCGTCGGCTGGAGGTGGGGTCCGGTCGTATCGCCCGCCAGGCGGCACACGGCATCGACCCAGGGACCGGTGGCGTTGAGCACTTGGCGGGCCCGGATGAGCAACTCCCGGCCACCAATCCGATCGAGGGCGTGCACGCCGTGGATGACGCCAGTGTGGCGCTCGAAGGCAATCGCCTCGACATAGTTGGCCACCGTCGCTCCTTGCAAGGCGGCCGTGCGAATCACTTCCAGGCAAAGGCGAGCGTCGTCCATCTGGGCATCGAAAAACGTGGCGCCGCCGCGCAGACCTTGTGGCTGAAGTTCGGGGAATTCCCGCTGCAAACGCCGCAGGCCCAACGGCTGGCTGCGGTGCAGGTTGCCCGTGCCCGCGAGCAGATCATAGACGGTCAGACCGATTCGCCATTGCCACGCCGGCACGCGTGCGCCGGCGTAGAAAGGGATTACCAAGCGCAGCGGATGAACCAGATGGGGTGCATTCACGAGCAGTAGCCGGCGTTCGTGCAGCGCTTCGTAGACGAGATGAAAATGGCCGTGCTCCAGGTAGCGCAGGCCACCGTGAACCAGCTTGGAGGAAGCGCTGCTGGTGCCCGCGGCGAAATCGCTCTTGTCGATGAGGGCGACGCGCAAACCGCGCAGGACGGTGTCGAGGGCCACGCCGGCCCCGGTAATGCCGCCGCCCAGAATGAGGAGATCGAAGGTCCCATCCGTGAGTGCGTCGACCGTCCGTTTCATGCAACTCCTGTCGAAAGAGTTCGAGAAGATCTTGACGAGCGCGCTGCTTCGCCCGGGTCACCCAAAGATCAGGATTGGCCACTTTGGACCAAAATGGACCCCAGTTCAACGCCTTGTGCGCCGGCGTTTTGCGCGATCAAACAACCGCGGCAAGGGCAGCGTGAAGCCCGGCAGCACCTCGCCGCCGTCGAGCGTCTGGCTGTTGCGAAGCCGGCGGACTTTCTTGGGACTCGTGTACACCTCCACGCTGCGCGTCTTGGGGTACACGAACCAAACCAGGCGTACGCCTGCCTCGAAGTATTCGTGGAGCTTGCGTTCCATCTCCTTCTTGGTATTGCCTTCGCTGATTACTTCCACGGCCAGATCGGGCACGAGGTCGGGTATAGGATCCCTGGGGAACTCGTCTCCCGGGATGCGCTCCCAGGAGATGAACGAGACATCGGGAGCGCGAACCAAATTGGGCCTAAGGCGCAGCATGCCATCTGCTCCTAAGACGATGCCGAGGTCCTGTTCGGCAGCAAAGGTCTCGAGGAAGCGGCCCAAGACTATAGCTAGCAAGGATTCGAGAACGCCCATCACTTTCTCCACTAGGACACCATCCACGAGTTCGTACAGCCGGTCCTCATGATCCTGAATTGCGATTACATCATTTTCTGTCGCCGTACCTGGAGAAGGAGGGAATCGAACACGGCTGGGGTCAATGCCGCCCAGGTCTTTCAGCAGATCGGCCACAGTCCGGATCGTAGCCGGTGGTGTCAGCAACTTCGTCATAACCAATTCCTCGCATCCAAGGGGAGCACGCGACGGGTTGGACAAGGCGCCTCCTTATCTTACCATCCCGCCCTGCTTGGTCGAAACCCAAGTGAGCCGCAAGCACACGGGAGCATCGTGTCGTTGTGGATCGTCTCGGGTCGGTTGTTCCGTGTCCGCGGTCCGTGTACAGTGAAAAGTACGAAGCATGCCGCAGATGTTTCGATCCCGCTTCGCGCGTAGGGACAATGGAATGGCCAAAGCGTTGCACCTCGGTGTCATCGGTCTGGGGCCGCGCTGGCACAAGCGCTACAAGCCGGCGTTGCTGGCCTTGCGTGACCAGTTTCGGGTCAGCCTGCTTTGTGATCCGGTGCCGCAGCGCGCGCTCCAGGAGGCCAAAGCCCTAGGTTGTCGCGCGGTCGGGGGGCCCACTGCCCTGGTGGAGAACCTGGCCGTGGAGGCGGTCTTGCTGCTGGATACGCCGTGGTATCGCTTGTGGCCGATGGAGTTGGCCTGTCGCACGGGCAAGCCGGTGTTGTGCGCCGCGGCGCTCGAACGCGAGGAGGCTCACGCCGATCGACTCCAGCGCCAGGTTCAGGAATGCCAGCTGCCGGTGCTGATGGAGATGGCCCCGCGCTTCACACCGGCCACGGCCCGATTACGTGAGCTCCTCGACCGCCAGCTTGGCGCCGCGCGCTTGCTCCTGTGCGATCGCGTCCTGCCCAGGCGCCGATCACGGCGCCCACGGGCCGGCTCGCCGGCCCATCCTCTGGGCAGCGTGGGAATCGCCCTGGTCGATTGGTGTACTTCCTTCGTGACCGGGCGGCCGGTGAGTGTCCGGGCGGAGAAGGTCGCCGCGGGAGATTTCGCCAGCCTGCTATTGGAATATACGGACGGTCTGACCATCGTCCTTCGCGGCCATCGGACGCACGAGCAACGCGGCAGCCTGCATCTGCGCGTAGAGGCCGAGCATGGGACGGCGGAAGTGCACTTCCCCAACCGGGTGTCCTGGACGAGTCGCGAAGGCGAGCAGGCGATCCGGTTGCCGCGCGCACGCCCGCTGAGCCGCATCTTGCTGGAACGCTTCTATCAGGTGGTGCGGCAAGGGCAGGTGCCCCAACCGAGCCTGGACGACGCCTATCGCGTCCTGCGCTGGCTGCGTGCGGGGGCCACCAGCCTCGTGGAAGGCCGGCGTGTTGCCTTACAGGAAGCGGGATTGGAATCGCGCTATCTCGATTCGGACACCAAAACATAGTGGCCCAGGGGTAAGACTTGGTGTATCCTGGGGAGGACTTTAGCGGAGGCATTGAGGTGGGCTCGCCCAGGAGAGTGCTTGGATCATGAAAGCGCTCCTGACTCTGGAAACGGAGCAGGCTATCCCCAAAGTCTGGGAATTGCCGCTCGATCGGCCGAGTACGCTTGGCCGCAATCATAACAACACGATCGTTTTGCAAGACGAGCACGCTTCGCGCTGGCACGCGGAGATTGTCCACGAAGACGATCGCTGGTATATCCGCGATCTGGGCACGCTCAACGGCACGAAACTCAACGGCGAACGCATCCAGCAACAGACGGTGCTGACCAGCGGGCAAATCATCAGCATCGGCAATTCCCGGCTGCGCTTTAGCCTCGACATTGGCAGCAAAGAGAATCTGGCCACGGTCACGGTGCCCAGTCCGATCAAAGACACCCCAGTTACCAGCGTGGTGCCCAGTCCGATCAAAGACACGCCGGCTATGAGCGTGGCGGATCTCGGGCAGACCGTGCTGTGCGCCGATGAGCTGACGCCGCTGTGTCAGTTCATGACTGCCGCCGTCGACGAGAGCGATCCGCGGGCCCTGGTCCGGCGGGCGCTGCAAACGATTCATCAACAGACGGGGGCTCAGGTCACCGGCTTCCTCAGCCTCGACGAGGACGAGCCCCTCCCCAAAATGGTCTTGCCCGAGTCGGCCCGCGTCGACGTGCACTTGAGCCGGCAGCTCACGCAGCAGGTACAGCGCCAGGGCCGAGCGGTCTGGCTTGGTTCCCAGGCCGACGAGATTCCCGAAAGCGAAAGCCTGCTTTCCTTCAAGGATGCCCTCTGTTTGCCGCTGCAATCCGCGGAGACGTCGCTGGGTGCGGTCCACGTCTACAAGACCGGCAAACTGTTCACGGAGCGGGACGTTCATTTCTGCCAAATCTTGGCCGGACACCTGGCCAGCACTCTGCACCTGCTCCGGGTTCGCCGCAAGTTGGAGGCCGAGAATTCCCGGCTCCGCGTCCATGCCCAGGTGGCCGATCAACTCATCGGCGACAGCCCGGCCATGACCCAGCTCCGCCAACTGATCGCCCGCGTCGCCGTCCGCCCTTCCACCGTCCTGGTCTTGGGGGAAAGCGGCGTGGGCAAGGAACTGGTCGCCTTGGCCATCCATCGGCAGAGCGCACGCCAGGATGGACCGCTGGTGGTCGTCAATTGTGCCGCCATCGCCCCGACGCTCCTGGAATCGGAACTGTTCGGCCATTGCGAAGGCGCCTTCAGCGGCGCCAAGCGCGATCATCCCGGATTGTTTCAGCAGGCGGACGAAGGCACGCTCTTCCTCGATGAGGTCGGCGAGCTGTCGCTGGAATGCCAGGCCAAGCTGCTGCGCGTCCTGGAAGGCAAGGGCTTTCGCCCGGTGGGAGCGACGGCCGAGGTGCAGACAGACGTCCGTATCGTCGCGGCCACGAATCGCAATCTTCAGGAAGTGGCCAAGGCTGGTCATTTCCGCCAGGATCTGTACTTCCGGTTCGCAGGCATTCAAATTGCGGTGCCACCCCTACGCCAGCATCCCGAAGACATTCCCGCCCTGGTGGACTACTTCCTGAACAAGCTGGGGGTCGAGTGGGGCCGGCAAGTGAAGCTGACCGCCGCGGCGCTGCGCCGCTTGCAGGAGTATTCTTGGCCGGGCAACGTCCGCCAGCTGCGTTCGGTGCTCGAAAGCGCGGTAGCCCTGAGCGAGAAGGAGACGCTGGAGCCGGACGACCTGATGTTGCCGTTGCCGGCCGGCTCCTCTTCGGGTCTGCTGCCGAGCCTGAACCTGGAAGAACTGGAAACCTG
>JBGQLF010000090.1:0-13378 GCA_041499985.1 Gemmataceae bacterium | reverse complement strand
CATCCAGTCCCCGGCATTTTCCGGCATGCGTCTCACACTCGGTGATTGGGTCGACGCCGCTGACTTCTTCGGAGTCGAAGGCAGTGGCTTCATCCTCGAACGCCGTACCCAGCACTTTGCCGCGGCGTCGGATCAGGCCGGCAATCCTCCTCTCTACTTTCCCATCTCCACGGGAATTGCAGGTGGAGAAAGGGGAATTGCCATCGCCGATCCGCTCCGATCTTTCAGCGGCGCAGTGGGCGCCAACTCGACCCTGCAATTGTGGGGTGCGGAATGCAACGGGATACTCAGCCTGATTCGCCATCCCGGCCTGGAACTCACCTTGCTGGCGGGCTTCCGCTATGCGGACCTGAGAGAGAACCTGCAAATCTACAATACAACCACGGATTTGATTTCCGGAAACGTTACCAACCTCAATGACTCTTTTAATACCCGCAACCAATTCTACGGAGGTCAAATCGGCGGCCGGCTTGCCGTCCAGCGTGATCGGTGGTCCCTAGATATCACTGGCAAGGTCGCTGTGGGCTCAACCCAACAGGTGGTCGATATCCAGGGCACTATTACCCAAGCCGGTCCCAACCCGCTTGTTCCTCCCGGTCTCGGTACCTTTCCAGGGGGACTCTTCGCTCAGTCGAGTAACATCGGCCAGCGCAATGCGAATCAGTTTACGGTTCTTCCGTCCTTGGAGTTGAAATTGGGCTATGAGATTACTCAACGAACTCGCGTGTTCGCCGGTTATGACATCCTGTACTGGAACCAGGTCGTGCGGCCGGGCGATCAAATCAACCACAATGTGAATTTGACTCAGAACGCCGTATTGGATCCCAATGGTCTCGGAAAGCTGGTGGGGCTTGCACAACCCGCACCGCTATTCAATCGCAGTGATTTCTTGGCCCAAGGCATCCACTTTGGACTGGAGTTTCGTTATTAACAAATCCTGTCAGCATTGGACCACGCAGGGTATCCCTGGTCCCCGTGCGTTGGCCTCGTTCCTCATGCCGGTGAAAGCCGGGCCCCCAGGGTGCGGTCCATTCCTCATTGACGGGTTCTCGGATCTTGGAGTGGTCGAATCCCTAAGTACAGCCTCACATGTACTTGTACACATACAATCCGAAGGCCAAGGCCATCATGCCCGCCAGGCTAGCCAGAGTCCAGAGGATGCTCTTGTGCCGCATGGCCAGGGAGAGCGTGGCGATCGTCACGCCGGCCTGGGCCGTGAGCATGCAGTAGAAGAACTGGCGACTGCGCAGCCGATGGCGCTCGGAGGCCAGGCTGCTCTTGCTTACCTGAACTTCATCCAACCCCGCCGCCGCCTGATTGTAGCGGGCCTCGTTCCGATAGCGCCGCGCCGTATAGGCGTGGCGGGCGGCTGTGAAATCATTTTTCAGCTCCTCCACGGCGGTCTTCACGCTGGCCGCGATGCGCGCTAGTGCGGCGACGGCAATGGGCAGCTCGGACAGCCCTTTGGCCTCGCTGGCCGGCAGGTTCGCACAGGCATTCGTCACATCTCGAATCGCCCTTTGCAAGGAGCGCGCCAAGGCCACCTGTTCCTGCACCAGCTGCTCAATCCGGCCCAAGGCTGCACTGATCGGGGTGTCGGCTTCCTCAAAGGCCTTCAGGTTGGCTTCGGCGTTCGCGATCGCCTGCGGCAATTGATCCTCCGGAATGGAAGCGATGAGCGGCGCCGTATCGGCTTCCACCCGGCGCGCTTGAACAGCCATGAAGGCCTCCCGGACGGATGGGTTCTCGAGCGGGATTTCCTGGGCTGTCGGCACTTTCTTCGTGCTCAGGTACGTGAAGGCATCTTGCACGGCTGGCTCGGCCAGAACCTGGGTCAGCGTGGCCTGGACGGCCTGCGCTTGTTGGCTTTTGGCGGTGGCGGTTCGTAGTAATTTCTCGGCTGCGTCGTGCACGGCGCCGCCGGCGGCTCCCACCATTCCTTTCGCAGGCGCCAGCGCTTCGAGCAGGCGCTTGGCTTCCGCCTCGGCATAGCGGTACTCCCGCGGCAAGAGTGCGGCAACTGTCTGCAACGCTTCGGGTCCGACCTGCCCGGGTTCGGAAACCGCATGGAGCAGATCGACCGTCGTCTCCAGGGTGGTGCCGCGAATGCGCTTGGCCTGGAAGAAGCCCCATTGATCGCCGGCCTTGGATTGGTATTGTGCGGCCAGGGAGCGGTGGTACTGAGCCTGGGTCATCTCACTCGAGGACAGGCCGGCCAGGATCGTGGCCATCACGGTTAACAGGACCGGCGTCGACGTGAGCACAGTCTCCCAAAGGGTCTTGCGCGGCACAGCCGAGGCCGAGGTCGCGGTGGAAAGTGCGGAGGTGCTCACGGCGGGATCCTCTCCAAGCAAGAGGCGACTTCCGAAGGGCCGATTCTAAGGGTGCGGCAACCGGGAAGCAAGCCCTGGACGTTTCCGGGTGGCACGCCCTGAGTCTTCGAAGGGCGTGTCGTTGCCGCCCCACGCCCTTCGAAGACTCAGGGCGTGCCACCCACGAAGGAACCATGTCGAATTCTCGGCAGGAGGGCTATGCGCGGGCCCTCGTTCTCTTATAATGTCTCGCGCCCCGGCGAGCTTGCCGGAGCGAGACACGGTCGCATTTCCCCATGAACTGGCGAGGCAAGACATCGTGACGAGTAAGCCCCTGTCCACCAACGTGCTTCTGGATCCGCGGGCGTGGCGTGCCGACACCATCGACGACTGCGCCGCCTGGTATTATCCCCTGTCCGAGCGCTGTCTCGCTGCCCTGGAGCAAACGATTGAGCAATTGCGGCGGGCGCCCCGCCCGGTGACGACCCTCCCCCTGGCCGAGTTCCCGTGCGCCGCCTGCGCCGAGGACCTGGAGCCTGCACAAACGGCTCTCGAGACCGGGCGCGGTTTTGTCATCCTCACCGGGTTGCCCCTGGAGCGCTACTCGGTTTCCGAGGCGCAGGCGCTGTACTGGCTGGTCGGGCAAATGCTCGGCCAACCATTCGCGCAGAATGTGCAGGGCACGCTGCTATACGACGTGCGCGATACTGGGCAGGAGGTGGCCAAGGGAGCGCGCTTCTCCGTCACCAACGCCGAGAGCACGTTTCACACGGACAATTCCTTCGGCGAGCGCATTCTTGACTATGTAGGCCTGTTGTGTCTGCGAACCGCCAAGGCCGGAGGTGCGAACCAGGTTGTCAGCGGCTATTCCGTCGTCCGTGTGCTCCAGGACGAATACCCTGACGTTCTGGATCTCCTGACCCAGCCGTTCCATGTCGATCGGCGTGGAGGCGTTCGCGACGGGGAGTCTCCGACTACGCACGTACCGATTCTGGACTGGGACCGGCAGGAGTTGACGGTTCGCTACCTACGTTACTGGATCGAGGCCGGCCATCAGAAGATTGGTCAACCACTAACGCCGGCCCAGGTCCGTGCACTCGATGTGTTTGATGCTGTCCTGCGCCGGCCGGACTTGCGAGTCGAATTCGCGCTCCGGCCTGGAGAAATGTTTTACATCAATAATCGCTGGATTCTGCACAATCGCACGGCCTTCGAAGATCACCCCGAGCTCGAGCGGCGCCGTCACTATGTGCGACTGTGGCTGGCTGCTCCACCGATCGTTTAGCCGATAGCTCCGGGCGAGCGCGGGCTGCGCGCTCGCCCGAGGCTCGCGGCTAAACAATCGAGCTGCTCACTCCTTTTCCAGGGGCGTGACCCACAGATAAACGGTCCGACTGACACCGTCGCTGCACGGTACCTGGATGACTTGCTTGGGTTTGGCCCCCTTCATATCGAAGGCGTGCGACACAATTCGGGAGCCCGGTTTGAGCTTTTCCAGCTGGGGAATAAGCTTGACGTTCAAGCTCGGCAGCAGGTAGAGCGTGATGACATTGGCCGCACTCAGATCCAGCGTGAAGATGTCGGCCTGCTTGATGGTCACCTGGTCTTGCACGCCGGCGGTCTTGACGGACTCGAGGGACTCCTTGATGCGTTGCGGATCGATGTCGTAGCCAACGCCTTTGGCGCCGAACTTCTTGGCCGCTGTCACCACGATGCGCCCATCGCCGCACCCCAGATCATAGACCAACTCGCCCTTCTTGACCGCGGCCAGCTCGAGCATCTTGTCCACCACTTCCTGAGGCGTGGGTACGAAGATGACGTCCGGCTGCTTGTCCTGTGGCGCGGCATCGAGCACCATCGCAGGTACACTCCAGCCCAACAGCAAGCCCAGCGAGAGAATCAGGATGCGAACCACGACTTGCCCTCCTTTAGAGACAACAAATGGAACGAGGTCGAGCCTTGTGGCCCAGACCCTTCAAGCGACGTCTTCCTTGCACCCGGGAGAGGAGGGTGGCAAAGCTAACGCGCCGTACACTCGTTCTCGCGAAGCACTTCGCCAAGGATGGAGATTGTATTTCCCCATGCCGCGAACCTGCTCTAGCAGCGGACAGCTAGAAAAAAGCCCCTGGGGTGCACATTTCGCTCCCAGGGGCCTTCATAGCCCAGATTCCGATCCAACACGGATAGTGCGAGTAGTCTAGAGAGGCAGATTCCAGTTTGTCAAATAGATTTCCCGGCTTGGCAAAAAGTATGAACTAAGACCGCAGAACCGGGCATTGCGACAGCCAGGCTTCGGGCGCTTCTGGTCAGTTCCAGTCCTCAAGCACTTTCCCCTTCCTGGAGCTTGAAGACGACGGCTGCCAGCAAGCCGCCGGCCAGCGGGCCGACCAGGTAGAGCCATAGGTTAGCGAGGGAGCCGCCCCCGAGCAGGGCATGCACCAGGGTCGGCCCGGTGCCGACGGCCGGATTGAACGCTCCGCCCGAGATCCCGCCGCCGGCGAACGCCGCCACGACGATGGTGAAGCCGATCGCCAGCCCGTAGAACGAGTTGCCTTCGGTCTTCTTCGCCGTCGCTGCATTCAGGACCACCAGGGCCAAGGCAAACGTGAACACGATCTCCGTTAGCAAGGCACCCAGCACGGACACACCCTCACCGGGAGCCAGCGCGAAGCTCCTGTCGACTCTGGCGCCCTGGACCATATAGCCGTCGAGGACAACGAAGGCCACGAGTGCCGCCGTGATGGCTCCGACCACCTGGGCGAGCAGGTAGGGCACGAACTCAGCCAGCGATAGCTTGCCGCGGAGCAAGACCGCCAGCGATACGGCCGGGTTGTAATGGCCGCCGGAGACGTGGCCGCCCATATACACCATGATCATGAGCGAGCAGCCGATGGCCAGCGGTGCCATAGGCGCCTTGGTCAAGACGGTCAGGCACACGGTCAGAACGAGGAAAAACGTCCCGATGAACTCCGTTACATACTTTTTCATGCGTTGCATCCTCTTGGTTCGAAGCGACGGCATCCTGCTCGAGAAGCCTTTCGTCCGGCCTGGTGAAACCACGACGATCCGAGGGGCCTGGGATGATTCTCGCGTTCAGCGGGCGGTTGTCCAGCACCCAGAAGAGATCAGCCCTTGTTTTGTTCACATATCCTAGGGTCGTCCTTCCTGTGCTTGCTTGAGTGCCTTCGTCGCCTCGGGGTTGTTCGGGACGAGCTTCAGGGCCTCCTCGAACTCGCGGGCGGCGTCGGCAAAGCGCTTGGCGGCGAGAGCCTTTCGTCCCTCCACCATGTGTTGCGTAAACTCCGCATTCCGCAGGGCTAATGTGGCCCTGGGATCCTTCGGCAGGAATACAAGTGCCTGTTTGTACGCCCGGATCGCCTCCGCGTATTTTTGCTGCTTTTCGAAGGCCGCGGCCGCTTGCATCTGCTTGGCATATTCTGCGCGCGGGTCCACTGGAAGCGGCGCTGGCGGCTGCCCCGGCTGGGTTTGCGGGGGCATGGGGGTCGTTGTCGGAGGCACGGTCGGCGCTATCTGCGGCGACTTGGGTTGGGGCTCTGCTTTCGCTGGAGGCACCGACTTGGCAGGCGTTCCGGTCTTCGCGGCCGGCGGGGCGGGCTGCTGCCCTGGAGTGGGTTGGGGAGGCATGGGAGGTGGTGCCGGCACGGGAGCGGGCGGTGTTTGCACGGGAGGCTTCGCTGCCAGCTCCTGTTTGGGCTGGGAGCCCGGCGAGGCTGGCGGCGGGGTCTTCACCGAGGGAACCGGAGTCGGCTGAGGTGGAGGCGACGGCGCCTTGGAAGCGACCAGGGCCTGCGTTGCTTCCGTCAGCGCCTTGGTCGCGGCCGCATCGCCCGGCTGGTGCTGAAGGGCCGCGCTGTACGCCTTGACCGCCTCGTCGTAGCGCTTGCCGGCCGCGGCCCCCTGTCCTTGCGTCATCAGCCGCTGGAACTCCACACGCCGCTTCGCCTCGTCTTGCTTGCGGGCCTCGGCTTCGGCTCGCAAGGTAGCCTGACGCTGCTGGTCCTCTTGCTTGCGGCGGGTTTCGAGCAGGCTTTCCTCACGGGCATGCTCTGCCTTGCTCAAGCCCGCCAGGACGTCCACGTTGGTAGGCGCCAGCTTTTTCGCTGCCGTCAAAATCGTCACGGCGGTGTCCCATTGCTGCGCTTGCAACGCGGCCTGTCCTTGACTCAGCAGACGCTGCAATTCGGTGAGTCGTTTCTGCTCCTCGGCCTGCTTCCGTTTTTCCGCTTCGGCGCGAGCACCCTCCCGCGTCCGGGCTTCCTCGGCTTCGCGTAAGCCGTTGAGGACGACGTCGGTGCGGAAGATCGTGCCGGCTTCCTGGTACTTGACGACAGCTTGCTCGTAGCGCTTTGTCGCCAAAGCTTGCTGGGCGGCCTGGAGAGCTTGCGTATAGAGCTCGCCCTTGCGGCGTGCTTCGTCCTCGGCCCGTTGCCTTCGGGTTCGCTCCTCGGCCAGCTGCCGCTCCAGATCGGCGCGGGCCCGAGCGTCCTGGCCTTTGGCCGTGGCCCTGGCTTGCTCGACCAAGGCCTGACTAACCAGGCGATCCGCTGCCTCTGTCTTGCGCAGCCGGCAGGCTGCCTGAAGAGCGTCGAGGGCGGCGGCGTACTTTTCCTGAGCCAGGAGCCGTTGGCCCTGGTCCAGCAGGCGGGTGTACTCCGCCTGGTCGCGTGCCTCCTGGGTTTCACGGCGCGCGCGTTCTTCAGCCTCGTGACGGCGGCGCTCTTCTTCCAACTGGGCCCGCGCCTGAACGAGCTCCGCCTCGCGCTGCCGGCGCAGCTCCGCTTCGCGGCGGGCCTGGTCCTCGGCTGCGCGGACACGAGCCGCCTCCTCGGCTTTGGCCCGCGCCAGGGCCAGTTCCCGGAAGGTCGCGTCATTGCGTTTGAGCCCCGCAGCGCTTTCGAATAACTGAAAGGACAGCTGGAAATTGTTCTGTTGCAAGGCCAGCTGTCCCTGGAGGAGGAGCTGTTGGTGTGCCCGTTCGCGCTGCTGCTCTTGAGCGCGTCGCAGCGCCTCGGTGCCGGCCGCCGCCTCTTGCTCAGCTCGAATGCGGGCCGCCTCCGCTTCGCGGGCCAGCTCCCATTGGCGGCGCTGCAACTCCGTAGCCAGAGCTTGTTGGCGCTCGAATTCCCGACGGCGGGCTTCTTCCAGCGCGGCCTCGCGGGCCCGTTTGTCGGTGCGCTGAAAGAGAACCTGAATCTCCACACTGTCGGGGCAAAGTTTCAGAGCTCTCTGATAGGAATCGAGAGCTACGCTGAATTCGCCCTTGGCCGAGCGCTGACGAGCTTCCACCAGCAAGGTCTGAGAACTCTCCATCGCGCGCAAATAGCGCGCCCGTTCCAGTGGATCCAACCGCGTCAAGCGGGCCAGCTCGCCCAGGCGCAGCTTGAGCTCCTGCGGATCCAGAACCTGGATGCGCCCGCCACCCGTCTCGAAGCCGTATTCCGCGTCGACCAGGTGCGTCGTGACCTCGAGGCCTCGCCCCGGACGCACGGTGCCGAAGACGAAAGAGCGTAGATTCAAGGCCCTCCCGAGGTAGCGCCGCGCCGCCGGATCGGTCAACAGCTCGCGCAGGGTCATCCCCAGGCGCTGCATGTACCAGAACACCTCACCGCGATCGATCACCTCGTAGGGGGGACAGAAATAGGGGGCGATCTCCTCCGCCGCCCAGGCGCCCAGTCCCGGAGGGAACAATGCCGGATCGCCACTGACCACGAAGTTGAGAATGGCGATCCGCGGCCGGGGTGGAAGCGGCGTGGCCACGACAACCACCGGCGGCGGCAGGTGAGGCCGGCAGCGATCGCTGCGGAGTCGGAGATCCTCGCGGCTCGGGTTCAGGGTCAGGGCCAGCTCGAATTGGAGGTGGGCCTCGCGAAATCGGCCACGCCGAAACAGGTTATCGCCCAACTCGACGGCCACTTGCACGACCTTTTGCTTGACCGCTTCTTCCCGCTCGCCAACCACGCCGGGCAACAACAGCGGCTGCCCGTCCGGTGGGGGCGGCGGCAGGCGATCGAAGTCCTCAGGGCGGATCGCACCCAGCTCCGGCGGTCGGGGCGAGTTCACCACCAGCGGCGGCGGCGGTGGCTGGTCCGCGATCGGCAGCTCCGGCGGTGGAGGAAGCGAAGCCACGACGACCGGCTGGACCGCGGCCTGCTGCGCTTGGCGCTGCTCGTAGGCAATCTTCTCCTCGTCGGTCATTTGGAGCACGTTCGCCAGTTGGGGCAGTAAGGGGAGCAATTCCTCCGCGGTGGGCGCCACCACCTTGGCGGTCTGCACGACCAGGCCACTGCGTACATCCACCAGCCTGGCGCTGACCGTGATGCCGCTCAGCGGAGTAACGCTGCCCAAGACCAGGAAACGCAGCTGGGCGAGCCGGCCGACCTCGCGCTGGCTTGCCGAGTTCTCGGCCAGGTCCGTGGTCTGTAATTTCAGCTCGACAGCAACCTTGTCGAGCTGGCTGCGCTCCACGATGTCGAAGCGTGACCGAAAGGCTGGCAACAGCTCCTCGGCCACGGTGCGCCCAGCCAGCGGAATGCCGACCTCGCCGCGAACCTCGAAGTCGGCCACGCCGAGTCGATCTCGGCGTTTTTGGAGAGCCAAATTGCAGTCGTCGATTTCCTGGTGGACCTGCAAGGTATCCCAGGCTTTGGCAGCCTCCTGGAGTGCCGCGAGCGCTTCTTCGAAATGGCTCGGATCGCGGCGCAGTTCGGCAGCCCGGCGGCGGTTGTCATCGTAGCGTGTCAGGTTGGCACGAGTTTCCTCCAATTGGCGGCGGAGATCGGCGTTGTCGCCGTACTGGAGCGCTTGCTCCAAGGCGATGGCGGCCGCACGCAGGTTGTTGTCGCGGAGGGCAGCCTGGCCTTCCTGGCGAAAACGATCGCGCCGCGCGACGTTGTCTGCAAGCGGGGCGCTGACCAGGGCATCCGCTTGCCGTTTCAGCTTGGTCAGCGGCTCGGCGGCATCGGTCGAGCCGTATTGCTGGAGAGCCGCGGTGGCCAGGCGGGCCGCTTCCTCGGCCTTCCCATCGGCGAGGATGATCTGAATGTCCGCGATGGTGCGCTCGGCGGCGGCCTGTTGCTCGAGAACGCCCTTTAATTTGGCGATTTCCCGCTGGACTTGCTCGGTATCTTGCAAAGTGCGGGCCGTTTCCAGAGCGGCCAGGGCTTGCGTGTACTTGCGCTCGTTGAGCAAACTCACCGCGTCGAGTAGCGCCGCATCGTAGGCGACCTGCCGGTTGGGGTCTGCGGGAGTTGCCACCGAACCGGCGGGAGAAGACCGATTCGGTATCACCGGTCCACTTCCGATGGCACTCGGCGGGACGGACCGCGGCGCTGGCCTTTCGGGTGTGGAACCGGTTGACGTTTCGGATGTCTGATCACTTTGTGGCCGGGCTCCCTTTGAACACCCAGAGCCGAATGTTCCAGCCAAGAGGGCGAGGAAGAGGCCGAGAAAGCGTATCCGTCGCATGGGGAATCCTCCGTGCCCGCCCAGGAACGCGATGGCAAGCAACCAGGTATGGAACAACCAGAATTCGGAGAATCCTATGCTTTCTGGGAGAATGGGGCAAGGTTTTTCGCCAAAGCGGTGAGCGCTCGGGCGCTCCAGGAGTTGACGCCTGAGGTTACCCGGCCCCATCTATCGGCCTTCCGTGTGGTAGATGAAATTCGAGAGGCGAGTGAATTCTGAGAGCGGGCGCGGTAATCTCGTGTATCTTAACATAGACAGGCCTTGGGCTGGTCACCCTCCGCCCGGCTGGGAAGTGCAAGGGAAAGACCGATGAAACTTCCTTCGTATGCTGGCGTTGCCGGCTCACGATTTGCTGGTAGATCGCTTGGAGGGTGTTTTGCGTTCTGTTGGACGAGACGCCCCCGGCCTGTTCTGGTTGAGGCAAACTCTTACTCAGGCACACTCACGTTCTGACAAAGGGAAGGAGAACTGGCGATGCGTTCGTCGACACTGTTCACCTCAAGGCTTTACCGAGAAACGATCGCTTGTGCTTGGGTTTGGTTCCTTCTCCTGGGGGCGCTCTGTGCTTTTGCTCCGGGACAGCAGGCGGCCAAGCCGGACGTGCTCCGCATCGGCACCAGCGCCGCACTCACCGCGGAGGAATCGGGCGGAAAAGAAGCGGAAGCGATCGACACCTTGCAGAGCTTGATCAAGAGCGAGACGGGGTTTGACAGTGAGATCCTCCGGCAAAAGGACTGGGCCGAACTTGCGGACAAGATGGCCACGGGCCCATTGCAGCTGGGCGTCTTCCAGGGATATGAATTTGCCTGGGCCAAGGAGAAGTATCCCAAGCTCCAACCCCTGGTGCTGGCGGTCAACGGGTACCCTCATCGAGATGCTTATGTCATCGTGCGCCAGGATAACAAGGCCACCGATTTCGCTGGACTCCAGGGCCAGGTGATTTCCCTGCCCCGCATCGCCCAGGGTCAGCTCCGGCTGTTCGTGGAATGGCAGAGTGAGGCCCAGGGCAAGCGCCTGGAAGCGTTCTTCGCACGCATCACCTCCCCGGACAACGTCGAGGATGCGCTGGACGACGTGGTGGATAACGTGGTTCAGGCCGCGGTCGTCGAGCGCGTGAGCCTGGAAGCCTACAAGCGGCGCAAGCCCGGCCGCTTCCTGCGCCTGAAGGAGTTGGCCCATTCGCAGCCGTTCCCCCCACCCGTGGTGGCGTATTACAACGATAACCTGGACAAGGCAACTCTCCAGCGCTTTCGGGATGGGCTGCTGAACACCGGTCTCAACGACAAGGGACAACGGCTGCTCACGCTCTTCAAGCTCACGGGCTTTGAGGCGCCGCCAGCAAACCTGGACCAAATGTTGACGACCGTTCAGAAGGCGTATCCGCCGCCGATCCGGCGCAGGATTGATGACTGACTGGAACTGTCTTCACTCAGTCCTCAGTCCTCTTTCCAGGAGTCGCTCGACAATGACCACGTCGCGCCAGACCCCTTCGAGCTGTCCATGTTTTTCGTACACGCCCACCTCGCGAAATCCGGTGGCTTGGAGGAGAGCTCGACTGGCGGTGTTTTCGGTGAAGACGCGGGAGACCAGCTTCCAGAAGCCCGCTTGCTCGGCGGCCGCGAACAGCGCCTCCAGGGCCAGGCGGCCAAGGCCTCGGCCGCGCGACTGTCGGGCCACGTAGACCGAGAACTCGGCGATGCCCGCATAGCAGGGGCGCGGCCGGTATGTCGATGTCGCCGCGAAGGCAAGGACCTGGACGGCATCTTCGACCACGACGATGGGGTGCACGCTATCGAACCAGCCGGTAACATCCCCGGCGGAGCGCAAGCGCGTCTCGAACGTGGCCAGGCGATCCTCGATTCCTTCGTTGTAGATCCGAGCGATGGCCGCAGCGTCGGCAATGGTGGCAGATCGCGCCTGCATGGCGTCCCCTTTGAAGGATGAAGTCAGAAGCAGGACGGGTTCGGATTCATCCTTCCTCATTCTGCCTTCATCCTTTTTACTTGCCGTTGGTCGTTGCACCCAGGTGCAGATGCTGGCCGAAGCCGACCCGGCGGGGGGTGCGCGTGTTCAATTCCTTGCGGTTGATCTCGAACTGATCCAAGGCCCAGCTCCAGCTCCAGGTGGCGCTGTCCATGAAGTGCATGATGAGGAGGTTCTTCAGCTCCTCGATCTCCGCAAAACTGTAGCCGTCGGTAGAGTTCACCATGATTTCGACATCGACATGGGCTCGGATGTCATCGTGCCAACGCTCGATCAGTCGGCGGCGCAAGATGGCGTCCGGCGCTTTGAAGTGCAGCACCAGGTCGAGCCGTCCCGGCCGCTTGAACGCTTTGTCGATCAGTTCCGGCGCACAGTTGCTAGTGAAGACGAAGACGACGCCTTCGTTGATCGTGATGCCGTCCAGGGCGCTCAGGAAGACAGCCTGGTCTTCGGTCTCGTGGACGGTTTCGCGATCGCGCAGGGCCAGGTCCATATCATCGAAGAACAGAATGCCCCGCCGATCGAAGCTGAACAGGTCCTTGATGCTATCGCTCTCGCGGGCCGCTCGGTACGAATCGGGCGTCACCAGGCGCCACTCCCAGCGGCGGCGGCGGCACTCTTCCCAAATCCAGCGACAGGCGCTGGTCTTACCGTTGCCGGGAGGCCCCATGAGGAGGACACCGCGCCGGGCCCGGCCACCGTAGGCCTGGATGCGGCTCAGGTTGGCAGGATGCAGGTAACCGATCGTATTCTTCCAGAGCAGATCAGACTGGTCAGGAGGGAGCACCGGCGGCTGGCTCCGCGGCTCGGACTCTCGGCGCCGCCGCACGGCTATCTTGTAGAGCCGGCGGTAATCTCTGCGATCGACCGCCACGAAGTCGAGTGCGCCCCAATGCCGGCGGTCATGGTAGGGAAAGCGGACCCGGACGAAGCAGATTCCTTCGATGTGGTAGAGGCGCATGCCGAGCTGAATGCCCGGATCGAGGCAGCGGTTGACCGGATCCCAGTCCCGGATGAGCACGTCGTCAATGGGCAGGAGCGCCCCTTTGCGCGCGCCTTTCAGAAGTGGCTTGTAGAACTCATCGAGTTCAATGGCCACAGGGTTGGCCAGTCCAGCCTGGCGGGCGACCGCTTCCAGGAGGTAGCGGTGATCTGCCGTGTAGTGCTTGAGTTGTGTGGTCATGAGACTTACGATGCTCCCTGCTCGGGTAGGGTTCGCGACTGACGACGTTGTCACATCTGAACGGCCTTTCCCCTTGCCTTGACGGCCTTGGGGGGCCCAAACTAGGATGACTGCAACACAGTTTGCAGTCTTGAGCGGCAGATTGCAAGCACGACAGGGAGCAAGTCATTACTTTGGTAGGACTTAATTTCCGCTGTCGTTGCACCTTAGGGCCGGGTTCAGATTTGGCAGAGTTCAGGAGTAACAGCATTGTGGCGGCAAGTTTGCAACTTGCCGAGGCCCACCGGCAAGGGGACTTTCTCACGTATACTCCAGCTTGAGCGGACACTTTGGGGCAGCTCAACCTGGACAGCTGGCTGGCAGCAACCTCCTGGATAACAGGCAGTTGTGTTGCAGAGCTTGGGCTGCCATTTGT
>JBGQLF010000089.1:0-13386 GCA_041499985.1 Gemmataceae bacterium | reverse complement strand
TGGGGCCGGGACGAGCCGGGCTCGGTCGAGATCCCCTGGATGGCCCTCCAGTATGACAGCGTCTCGGTGCTCGACCCGCGCCTGGTGCTGAGAACGGTGCGCCAGGAAGTCGAGGCGCTGGGCCGGCGCCTTGGCGCGGGGGCGCGCAATGTCGGCCCCGACTGGAACCTGGTCGGTCCCGGCGACGCCTACGTCGCGGCGCGGGAGAGAGCGTCCGGCAAACTCGTCACCAAGGAGCAACTACGGCCCCCGGCGCCGGCGGGTGGCCCCTTCGTCCTGCTGAGGAATCAGGAAGCGCCGCGCGGCCATGCCACGCTGCAAGCAGCCCTCGACGCCGCCCAGGACGGCGACGTGATCGAGGTTCGCACCGACGGACCTTTCCCCGGCGTCTTGCTGAAGGCACCGGAGCGCGGCGGGCGGCTGACCATCCGCGCGGCGCCGGGCTACCGGCCGGCGCCGCAGACGAGGGTCCATCTGGAGCTGCCGAAGGCCGACGTGGAGATCGAGGGCCTCGCCTTCACGGAGGCAGGGCATGTGAGCGGCGACTATGGCCGGCTGACCCTGCGCAACTGCACTCTGTGGTCCTGGAAGGAGGACGTCATGGATGTGAGGTGCGTGCTCCACGGTCCCGGCCAGGCAGTGCGCTTCATCAATTCCCTCTTCCGGACGGGACCGGCCTGCTCGGTCGGCCCTGGCCAGGGCATCCTTTTTGAGAACTGCATCGTGTCGAGATCCAGCATCGATGCCCGGGCCGACGACGACGATTGCGAGATGGTGATCCGCCGCTGTGTCTGCTGGGGGCATGGCCCAGGCGAAGGCTCCGTGGCCTGCGGTGGGAATCCGAGGGCCCGGCCGCGTGTCCATGCCGAAGACACCGTGTTCATCGGCGGCGCGGTGTTGACCTGGTCGGCGCGGCAGGCACGGTGGAGCGGTACGCACAACCTCTACAGCCTGACCGCGGGGTTTGCCGTTGGGCAGCCGTTCTACACGCTGGAGTCGTGGCAGAAGCGCTGGGACAGCGACCGCGACAGCCTGTTGACGCTGTCCCCCTTCCTCGAGCCGCGGATGTATCGCTTCATGCCCGGCCAGCCGAAGCGCCCCGACGGCAAGGACTACGGCGCTGACGTGGACAAGGTCGCAACGACTCCCGTTCCATCGAGGGCAGACAGCCTTCGCCCGTGAAAGGGGGATCCGCCCGCGCCGGCTGCCACACCCACTTTGCGGCGACACCTACGAATTGCTGGCAAGTCACGGCGAGAAGTGTATGCTAGGCGTCAACGGTGCCGACAATCTCTCCTGTTCTCCTGGGGCCGTCGAAAAGGAGCACACCATGCACACCCCCTCCATGCCGATGCCAACGAGTTCTTCCCAGCCGGGCGCTGCTGTTCTCACGCGCCGCCGCTTCCTTCAGGGGGTCGCCCTGACCGGGGCGGCGATCCTCGGCTGCCCCGCGTTCGTGCGGTCGCGCGCACCCAATGACAAGCTCAACATCGTCCTCATCGGCTGCGGCGGGCGCGGTGCGACCAATTTGCGCGAGATGCTGGGCGAGAACATCGTCGCCTTGTGCGACGTCAACGAGGCCAACCTACTCCAGGCCGCGGCCAAGGCTCCCCAGGCGAAGAAGTTCCGCGACTTCCGCAAGCTCTACGATGAGCTGAAAGACGGCGAATTCGACGCCGTGGTGGTGAGCACCACCGAGCACACGCACGCCGCCGCAACCCTGCCCGCGCTCCAGCGGAAAAAGCACGTCTACTGCGAGAAGCCGCTCACCCGCAATGTCCGCGAGGCACGGATCATCACCGAGGCCGCGAAGCGGGCCGGCGTGGCCACGCAGATGGGCACGCAGAATCACGCCAACGACAACTTCCGCCGAGTCGTCGAGCTGATTCAGGCCGGCGCCATCGGCCCGGTGCGCGACGTTCATGTCTGGGTGTCGCGCGCCTGGGGCTGGCAGAGCGAGGAGGAGGCCAAGCGGAACAAGGACATCCTCTGGACCATCGACCGCCCCAAGGGTGAGATGACCGTTCCGCGGACACTGGACTGGGAATTGTGGCTCGGTCCGGCGCCGCGCCGGCCGTTCCATGAGGTCTATTTCCCCGGGCCGCGCTGGTATCGCTGGTGGGATTTCGGCAACGGCACCATGTCCGACCTCGGCAGCCATTGGATTGACCTACCGTTCTGGGCGCTGCGACTCGACGCGCCGCGGACCATCGAGGCTGATGGCCCGCCGCCGCATCACGAGATCGCGCCGGCCTCGCTGCGGGTGCAGTACGAGTATGGCCCGCGCGGCGACCTACCGCCGGTCAAACTCACCTGGTACCAGGGCACACGCAAGCCCGGACTGTGGGACGAGGGCAAGATCCCGAAGTGGATCAACGGCATGCTCTTTCTCGGCGACAAAGGCATGCTGCTGTCCGACTACCGCCAGCACGTGTTGCTGCCGGAGAAGGAGTTCGCGGACTACAAGCGGCCGCCGCAAACTATCCCCAACTCGATCGGCCAGCATGCCGAGTGGATCCGGGCGTGCAAGACCGGGGCACCGACGGGGAGTCACTTCGGCTACAGCGGTCCCTTCACCGAGGCGAACCACCTGGGCAACGTCGCCTACCGCGCCGGCCGGCGTATCGAGTGGGACGCGAAGCAACTCCGCATCCCGAACGCGCCCGACGCCGAGCAGTTCCTGGGCCAGGAATACCAAAATGGCTGGAAGCTGGGGTGAGCTCGAAGGAGGAGTGGCCTGATGAAACCTGGGTGGCACGCCCTGAGTCTTCGAAGGGCGTGGGGTTACCGCAGACACGCCCTTCGAAGACTCAGGGCGTGCCACCCCCAAAAACGAGCCTTTTTGAACCAGGCCGGAGGAGCCTTGATGCGTTGCGTCCTCGTAGCGGCGGCCGTTCTGCTTAGCATTAGCGCTGTTTCAACCGCGGCTCTCGCTGCCGATCGGCCGAACATCGTCTACATCCTCGCCGACGACCTCGGCTACGGCGACCTGGGTTGCTACAACAAGGACTCGAAAATCCCGACGCCGAACCTCGATCGGCTGGCCTCGGCAGGCATTCGCTTCACCGACGCACACGCGCCAAGTTCCGTGTGCACGCCGACCCGTTACGCGCTACTCACCGGCCGTTACTCCTGGCGCTCGCGCCTCAAGAGCAACGTGCTCCCCCCGTGGGGCGAGACGCTCATCGCGGCCGACCGGCTGACAGTGGCAACGCTACTCAAGCAGCAAGGCTACGCCACCACCTGCATCGGCAAGTGGCACCTCGGTTGGAAATGGCCGACGAAGGATGGCAAGCCGCCCGCCAGCGGCCCCGACCGCCTGAGCAACGTCGACTTCACCAAGACCGTCGCCGAGGGTCCCACGACGCGCGGCTTCGATTCCTACTTCGGCGTCGACCTGCCGAACTATCCGCCGTACTGCTTCCTCGAGAACGACCGGACCGTGGGCATACCCAGCATGCCGAACCGTCCCGAGTTCAATCGTCCGGGCCCGATGCTACCAGGCTGGCAATGGGTAGAGATCATGCCCGAGCTGACGCGCCGCGCGGTCAAGCACGTTGAAGATTCACCCAAGGCTTCACCGCGTAAGCCATTCTTCCTCTACTTCTCTCTCACCGCGCCACACTACCCTGTTGTGCCCGCGGCCGAATTCAAGGGCAGGAGCGGGGCGGGGGACTATGGCGACTTCGTAGCGCAGGTGGATTGGACCGTCGGTCAGGTGTTGAACGCGCTCCAGAGTGCGGGCGTCGCCGACAATACGCTGGTCATCTTCACCAGTGACAACGGCCCCGAGATCACCGGCGAGGTCAACCCCGGCGCCTACGACCGCGCTCGGCGTTATGGCCACTACAGTATGGACGGGCTGCGCGGCGCCAAACGCGACACGTGGGAGGGCGGCCACCGCGTTCCCTTCCTCGCGCGCTGGCCGGGCAAGATTCAACCGGGCACGGTGAGCGGCACAACGATCTGCCATGTGGATTTCATGGCCACGGTCGCCGCGCTGCTCGGCGTGCAGCTCCCCGACACCGTAGCCGAGGACAGCTACAACATCCTGCCCGCGCTCGTCGGCCCCAAGCAGGACCAACCGATCCGGGAAGCGACGGTGCATCACAGTGCCTCGGGCAAATTCGCCATCCGTAAAGACAACTGGGTGCTGATCGACGCCCCCACCGGCGACGACAACGCCAAGAGGGGTGAACCTGACTGGTTCCAGAAAGAGCGCGCCTACCAGCCGCACAGCTTGCCGGGCGAGCTGTACGACCTGGGGCAGGACCTGGCCGAGCGCCGCAACCTGTACGCCGAACACCCCGACAAAGTCCGCGAACTCAAAGCGCTTCTCGAAAAGTACAAGCGTGATGGCCGTAGCACACCCGGTGCGCCGCAGAAAAACGACGCGCCGCCTGGTTCCGGTGGCGCCTCCGGCAAAGCCACACGCTGAGAAGGGTCTCCATCCTCTTGACTGCGAAGGAACACGATGGACAAAGTACTCTTGATCATCGGCGATGCCAGCGAAACGCTGGACACGCTTTATCCGTATTACCGCTTGCAAGAGGAGGGGATCACGCCGGTGGTGGCGGCCCCGGAGAAGCGCCGCTACCAGATGGTCCTGCACGAGGTCAAGCCCGGCTGGACCATCACCAAGGAGTGGGAGGGCTACACTCTCGAAGCCGATCTCGCTTTCCGCGACGTCCGGGAAGACGAATACCTGGGGATCTTTTTCAGTGGCGGCCGGGCTCCGGAATACATTCGTTACGACGAGGACCTGGTTCGCATCACGCGTCACTTTTTCGCGGCCAACAAACCGATAGCCTGCGTCTGCCACGGCGTGGAGATCCCCGCCTATGCTGGTTGTGTCAAGGGTAGGCGCATGGCCACGGTGCCCAAGTGTCGCTTCGACCTGGAGGTGTGCGGCGGCATCTTCGTGGACGAACCCTGCGTGGTCGACGGCAACGTTGTCAGCGGCCGTACATTCCATGACCACGGCCGCTACATGGGCGCGTGGATCCAGATGCTCCTCCGAGCACGGGATCAGACGGCGGGGCCGGGGCCGGACCGCAGCCGAGCCTGAATTAGCGTGCGTGATTTCGCAGCGGCTGTAGGATAGGATCCCTCTCCTGTCCTGGCCGATGGATAGGAGCGGAATCCTATCCTAAGCCGATTCACGCAGGGTGATTTAGACTATCGAATCCTGGGAATCGCGATGGGACAAATCCTGGATGAGTCTCACCACCGAGATGCTAGCGGCGCCGTGCAGCCCACACGGATTCGCTTCCGCGTCCTCGGGTTGACGATCCTGCTGGGAATGGTGACCTATCTCGACCGGGTGTGCATCTCGGTGCTGGCGCCGGATATCCAGGAAGATCTGACACTCTCGAAGATGGAGATGAGTTTTGTCTTCAGTGCCTTCGCCCTGGCCTATGCGGCCTTCGAGATTCCAACCGCCTGGTGGGCCGATCGGGTCGGCACCCGTACCGTACTGACGCGCATCGTCATTTGGTGGTCGAGCTTTACGATCGCCACGGCGGCTGCGTTCAACTACGCTTCTCTGCTGGTGATCCGCTTTCTGTTCGGCATGGGCGAGGCGGGGGCCTGGCCGTCGGTCGCCCGGACGTTTTCGCGCTGGAGCCCACGCCGGGAACGGGGCACGGTGCAGGGCATCTTTTTCACGGGGGCACACCTCGCCGGGGGCTTGACGCCGCTCCTGGTGATGCGTTTGACCCACGTCTTCAACTGGCGCGTCCTCTTCGTGTTGTTCGGGATGGTGGGCTTCGTCTGGGCTGCCTTCTGGTATCGCTGGTTCCGCGACGATCCGTCGGAGCATCCACAAGTGAACGCCCTGGAACTCCAGCACATTGTCGCGGAACGTCTACCCGATGCCGGGCACAGCGCCGGTTGGGATTATTGGCGACGCTTGCTGAGCCAGCGCAACATCCTGGCGCTGTGCCTGATGTACCTGCCCAACAGTTTTGCGTTCTACTTCTGCATCACCTGGCTGCCCACTTATCTGAAGGAAAGGCACGGCCTGACCGAGACGTCGCTTGGGATCTTCGCTGGTCTGCCGCTGGTGCTCAGCGTGCTCGCGGACCTGTTTGGCGGCCTAACGACAGACTGGGCTGTGGCCCGCTTCGGGTTGCGCGTGGGACGCTGCGGCGTGGGAGGCTCGGCGTACCTGGTGGCGAGCCTGGCCATGATCCTCGCCATCGTCTCGACGGAACCGATGGTTGCCGCGACGTGCATCTCCGTGGCCACGGCAGCCAGCATGTTCATGTTGGGGGCGGCGTGGGGAACCTGCCTCGACATCGGCGGCAATCACGCGGGTGTCGTCAGCGCCACCATGAACACGGCCGGTCAGATCGGCAGCTTGCTCAGCCCCATCGCGGTGACTTACCTCGCGGATAAGTTCAGCAATTGGAACGCGCCCTTGTATCTGATTGCCTTCCTCTTCCTCCTCGGCGCCGCTTCCTGGTGCTTCGTGGACCCGCGCCGCCCGGTGTTTGAGAACAACGAGCCGATCCAAGGCTAAGCGCCCGTAGGCTAAGGGCGCCTCAGAGGCCCGATTGTGGGGGAAATCGCTTTGCCCCAGGGGCCAATGCCCCCATAATGGGCAACATTTCCTCCCCTACGGGGTCATCGCTCCGAGGTTCAGGGCATGCTATTCCAGCGTCTGAAAACTGCGGGAGCCTATTGGATCGAGGATCAGGCCGCGCAGATGGGGGCCGCCCTGGCCTATTATGCGCTCTTCTCGCTCGCTCCGCTCCTGGTTATCGTCATTACCATTGCCGGGCAGGTCTATGGAGCCGAAGCCACCCGCGAGCGCATTGTCGAGTGGGTGCGGCAAGCCTTCAGTGAGGACAGCGCCGCGGCGGTGCAGACCTTGCTCGAGAACTACCGGCACTTGCCCGAGGGCGTGGGGCCCTGGCTGCTCGGCCTGGGCACGATCGTTTTCGGTGCCGTCGGTGTGTTCACGCAACTCCAGGCTTCCTTGAATCGGATCTGGCGGATCCAGCCCCCGCCCGCTCAAGGAATCGTGGCGGGGGTGATCAAGAACCACCTCCTGGCCTTCCTCATGGTGCTCCTCTCCAGTGTCTTCGTCCTCTTGCTCCTCGCCAGCAGCACGGTGCTCACCCTGCTGCTCCAGCGGGGCCGGGAATTGCTGCCGGGTGAGCACTGGGTCTGGCGGCTCGCGGATTTCCTCGTGTCGTGGCTCCTGATCCTGTTGTTATTCGCCTTCACCTACCGCTTCATGTCCGACGGCGCCATCCGCTACCGCCACGTCTGGGGCGGGGCCGTGATCAGTGCCATCCTGTTCACCGCCGGCAAGATGATCATCGGCTTCTACCTGGCCCATTCCCCAGTGACTTCCGGGTTCGGCGCGGCCGGCTCCCTCGTCGCGCTGTTGATCTGGGTCTATTACTCCGCCCAGATCTTCCTCTTCGGAGCCGAGATCATCCGCGTGCGCTTGAACCAGGGAGTGCCAACGCCCTAGTGCCCCGATCAAGCGCTCGCTTGTTCGTAGGACGGCTCTCCAGAGCCGTCCTGCTGGGCCGGACGGCTCTGGAGAGCCGTCCTACGATTGGATAACAGCTCCTTTGACCCGGCGCTAGGAGGTTCACATGGTCACGTCATCACCGAATCCGCTTCGCGGTCTCCTTCTCGCTCAGTCGGCCGGTGCCTTCAACAACAACGCCTTGAAGTGGTTCATTGCCCTGCTCACCGTCGAAGCCCTGAGCGCCGGTCTGGGGCCGACTGGGTCGGCTCGAGAGGCCCTGCAACAGCGGCAGGAAACGATCGCGTTTGTCGTCTTTACGTTGCCTTTCGTCCTCGTCTCGCTCCCGGCGGGCTTCTTCGCGGACCGGCTCGGTAAGCGAACCGTGCTCCTGGCCATGACGGCTCTCCAAGTGGCGCTCTTGGCCAGCGTTACGTTCGCTCTCTTCCTCCACCCCGCCGGAGGAATGGAACTCTTCGTTCTGCTCGGCTTCCTCGGCCTGCAAAGTGCTGTGTTCAGCCCTGCGCTGTACGGGAGCCTGCCGGAGATCTTGCCCCATGAACGGCTGTCCTGGGGCAACGGCCTGGTCAGCATGTGGACTTTCCTGGCCCTCATCGCCGGCATCGGCGCGAGCGGACTTCTCCTGGACGTCACCCGCGGCGGCCCGGTCTGGTTGGCCGGTTTCGTTCTCCTGCTGTTGGCGGGGGTGGGCTTCTGGGGAGCGTGGAGCCTGCCGGCTGTTCCGGCGGCGCGCGCCCAGGGCAGCCTGGGGAGCACGCTCCAGGGAGCCTGGCAAGCCATCCGCGGCGACCGCGTCCTGAGGCTGACGGTGTTGGGGACCGCCTTTTACTGGACCATCGCTTCCCTCGCTGGCCAGGACATTCCCGTATACGTCCGTGGCATCCTCGCCCCGGAGGATCCCAGCGCGAACACGAAGGCCACCCTCCCGCTGGCCTTGCTCGGTGTCGGCATCGCCGCCGGCAGCGTGCTCGTCGGCCGGCTGTCCGCGGCCAAGATCGAGATGGGCTTTATCCCTCTTGGAGCCTCCGGGATGGCGCTCTTCCTGCTCCTGCTCGGGGCCTGGGCGCCCGGGTTTTGGGGCATTCTCTTGTTGATGCTCTTGCTCGGCCTCGCCAGTGGCTGCCTCGTGGTGCCGCTCAACGCCCTGCTCCAGTGGCGGGCGCCGGCGGACCGGCGCGGGGCCGTCCTGGCCCTTACCAACGTCTTCACCTTTGCCGGTATCCTGGCCGGCTCGCTCCTGGGTTGGGGCCTCTCCACGTCCCAGGTCAGCGCCCGGGGCATCCTCGTCTGCGCCGGTCTACTCACCTTCGCCGGTACGGCCTGGGCGGCTTATCTGCTGCCGGAAGCGTTTCTGCGCCTGGTGCTGGTTCTGCTGACGCACACGTTCTACCGTCTCCGCGTCCAGGGGCGAGACCAGGTCCCTCTGGAAGGCGGGGCGCTGCTGACGCCGAACCACGTCACGTTTGTCGATGGCTTTCTGCTCATCGCCAGCCTCGACCGACCGGTGCGTTTCATCGTCGATGCTCTGTATTTCGACCACTGGCTCTACCGGCCCTTCATGAGGGCCCTGGGGGCCATCCCCATCTCCGCCTCCGGCGGGCCGCGGGTTATCCTGCGGGCGCTACGAGATGCGGGAAGCTATCTCGACAAAGGGGAGCTGGTGTGTATCTTCCCCGAGGGCCAGCTGACCCGCAACGGCATGATCCAGCCCTTCCGTCGCGGCCTGGAGCGGATCGTCAAGGGACGCACGGCGCCGATCCTCCCCGTGTACCTGGATCGCATCTGGGGCAGCGTCTTCAGCGCCTCGGGGGGACGCTTCCTGTTCAAGCTGCCTCAGCGCATTCCGTATCCGGTTACGGTCTGTTTCGGCACGCCGTTGCCCGCAGGCACACCGATCTCCGAGATCCGGCGGGCGGTGCAGGAGCTAGGTGAATCGGCCTGGTCGTTCCGCAAACCCGATCAACGGCCGTTACACCGCGACTTCATCCACCTGGCCCGCCGTTACCCGTTCGCGTTTGCCCTCGCCGATGCAACTCGGCCGCGCCTCAATCGGCTCCAGGCTGTGGCCGGGGCGATTGCCCTGGCCCGGGCGCTCCGGCCGCACTGGCTCGGACAGGAATACGTCGGCATTCTGTTGCCACCGACCGTCGCGGGTGCCCTGGTCAACCTGGCCGCGACGCTGGGCGGCCGGACGAGCGTCAACCTCAACTACACGGCCGGTCCGGCCGGTATGGGATCGGCGGCCCGGCAGGCCGGGTTACGGACGGTGGTGACGAGCCGGGCATTCCTCGACAGGGCCAAAGTGCAATTACCCGAAGGCATCGCGCCGATCTGGCTGGAGGATCTGGCGCCTATGATTGGTCGCGGGGCCCGGCTGAGCGCCCTGCTGCTGGCGCTCGTGGCGCCGATCCGGTACCTGGAAAAGGTCTGCGGTGCCACGCGTCCGCCGACAGTGGACGACATCGTCACCATCATATTCAGCAGCGGCAGCACGGGCGAGCCCAAGGGGGTCCGGCTCAGTCATCTCAACATCAACTCCAACGTGCAGGCGGCCAGCCAGATCTTCCGGCTGGAACCGGAGGACCGCCTCCTGGCCATCCTGCCGTTGTTCCACTCGTTCGGGTATCTGTCGTTGTGGTTCGGCGCGACGCAGCGTCTGGGAATCGTCTTTCACCCAAGCCCGTTGGATGCCGGGGTCATCGGCGAACTGGTGCAGCGCTATCGGGCGACGGTCCTGCTGGCGACACCGACGTTCCTCCAGATTTATCTGCGGCGCTGCACGCCCGCCCAGTTCGGCTCGCTCCGGATCGTGCTGGCCGGAGCCGAGAAGCTTTCCGAACGGCTCGCCCAGACCTTTGAGGAGACCTTCGGCATCCGCCCGCTGGAGGGCTACGGCTCGACGGAGTGCGCCCCGGTCATCGCCGCCAGTGCGCTCGACTACCGGGCGCCGGGATTCTTCCAGCCGGGCTCGCGGCGGGGGTTCGTGGGACAGCCGCTCCCTGGGGTGGCCGTTCGCGTCGTCGATCCGGACACGTTCGCGCCGTTGCCGCCCAGCACGCCCGGCATGATCCTCGTCAAGGGGCCGAACGTGATGTCCGGCTACCTGGGACGGGAAGACCTCACGCAGAAGGTGATGCGCGACGGCTGGTACATCACGGGCGACATGGGGATCCTGGACGAGGACAGCTTCCTTCGCATCACCGATCGACTCTCCCGGTTCTCGAAGATCGGTGGCGAAATGGTGCCGCACGGGCGCATCGAGGAGGCCCTGCACGAGGCCGCGGGGGCGAGCATGCAGGTCTTCGCGGTGACGGCCGTGCCCGACGAGCGCAAGGGCGAACGGCTGGCCGTCCTGCACACGCTGGACGAGGACAAGCTCCCGGCCATCCTGGAGCGACTGGCGGGGAGTGGCCTGCCGAACCTATTCATTCCGCGCCGGGACCAGTTCGTTCGCGTGGAGAGTCTCCCGGTCCTCGGCACGGGCAAGCTGGACCTGCGCGCCGTCAAGCGGATTGCGGCGGAGCGGCTGGCGATGCCGCCTCGGGCATGACCAGAAGGCCGGAGACTTGGTGTAGTTCCGACACAGCTCTTCCGCTGGGCCAAACAGGCTTGGTATAATCAACAAGAACTTGGGACCCAGCAATACCCCGCCGCGGTTGCACGGAGACACGACCATGAGTACTCAACCTTCGCACCCCACCAATCAGCCGTCGCCGACGGCCTCCCAGCAGCCCAGCGCCGAGGCGCAAGCGACGAGTGCCCCGAACAGTTGGCCGGACGCGTCATGGCCGGAGACGTTACCCCCCTTGGGATCAGACCCGGCGATCATTGCCTCGACTCCGCCCGAGATCCTAGAAGCCCAACGCGTTTTCTTGCAGGACCTGCCTGAGCTGCTGAAGACACGGCGCGGGCAATGGGTTGCCTATTACGGGACGGAGCGGCTCGGTTTCGGCGCCACGAAAGACGCTCTGTGGGATGAGTGCTGTGCACGGGGCTATCAGGAGTTCCTGATCCGGCGCATTAGGCCGCGCGCCGAGTTCGAGTTCATTTCGGCGCTGTAACTCCGCCCTTCTGGCGCACAAGGACACACGACCCCGTGGTGCTGTTTATCGACCGACTGCCGCTGCACACCTGGGTGCCGCCGAGGGCTTTGCCCGATCGGCGCCTCCTGTCCTTCTCCCTGCCCGTAATCGTCTCCAACCCGCGTTCCCGGCCGCGTCCGGGGGCGCGGCCCCAGCGCTGGGATCTGGATACGCGCTTCACTGGCGAAGCCTATGCTTGGCGACACCACTTGGAAGAGGCCGGCCTGGACCCCGACTGCCGGCGCAATGGCTCCATTCGTCTGACCCCCTTGGGCGGCGCATCGCAGGACTTTCCCCTCCGCAGCGCCAACCTTTGGCTGATCAGCAATATCCCGGCTTTCCGGGACGCGCCGTACCTGATCGAGCTGGACGACGGCATCGCCTTCCACAACATACACTTCCTGCCCCATCCGGAGAGCAACTGCCCGCTGCTCGGCATGATGGCCCTGGAGACGACTGGTCTCAAGCTGGAAATGGATTGCGCCACCCGGACCGTTTCCGTGTGGGTTCCGGGAGCCTGGTACCGCAGGGCCTGGTTGTTCTTGCGGCGCGTGCCCTCCGGGTTCTCCACCACGCCCGTCTCATGGGAGTAGGGGGAGGACCACGATGGCATCCCGCGCCTGACGGACCGACTCAGCGGAGCAGATACTTCTTCGGGATCTCCGCCCCGGCGACGTAGTTGAGCTTGCTCAATTTGCACATCTGGTACACGTGGATGCGAAAATCGGGACAGGTGCTGACCAGGCAATAGGCATCGGTCGGCGTGAAGCCGTGTTCAGAGATCAGCCAATCCATCAAATGAAACGTGGCCGTTTCCACCGCCACCTCCAGCGGCCGATAGCAATACAGCGCGATCAGCGCCTCCGGTTTTTCGATGCGCATCCACGGGATGCGCTTACCCTTGAGCAGGTCGAGCCGGACGCGCACGGTGGCCTTGGTCTCGGCGGCGGTGCCGGTAAACTCGGTATCGCCCTGGCTGGCGTGGACATCGCCGAGGTAGAAGCGTGCCCCCGCGTGGTGGATCGGGAAGAAGATGCGGTTGCCGGGACACACATCGCGGATATCGAGGTTACCGCCCCACTCCCCTTGACCGTCGCCGCTGGTGGTCACCTCGCGATCGGGGGCGACGCCGATGGTGCCAACAAACGGCGTGATCGGCCAGGAGATGCGCTCATTGAACTGGAGCGTGCCGTCGCGGGTGGTGCCGCTGGGACCGGGTGTGTGGCGGAAGATCTTGGTGGTGTAGTCGCTCGACAACTCCGGCCAGCGGGTCGATTCGCCGAGTGGACCACGGCGTGGACCGATGGCAATCCACGAGTATTCATCGACCAGAATATCTTCAATGGTGACGACGAGCGTATCGCCGCGCTCGGCTCCTTGCAGCCAGACGGGTCCGCCGATCGGGTTGACCAGCGGCGGCACGCGGTCGAAGCCGGGCCGCAGCGCAGGGATGGCCTTGTCCTGCGCCGAGCGAAAGTAGCCGGTGCTGGCGTCATAGGTTTCGATCTCGAAGCTCTCGCCGCACTCGACGCGGAGGAGGGGTTCGTCGCGCCAATCGAAAGCGTACTTACGGGCCTGGTCGCGCGCGATGCGTTGCATGGAGATCCTCCGGAGCGGGTTGGCCGGGCTGGTTCGACACAGATGCGATGATGACGATTTTGGCGCGACCGTCAAGGACCAAAGCTGGCACAGGGAAGATCGACCTGATGCGAGAATTCTGGCATGGTTCAAACCTGGGTGGCACGCCCTGAGTCTTCGAAGGGCGTGGAGCTGCGGCAAACACGCCCTTCGAAGACT
>JBGQLF010000088.1:0-13437 GCA_041499985.1 Gemmataceae bacterium | reverse complement strand
TCTGAGCCTGGTGCTGGCCACCTGGGCCCTTGGAGTGTTCAGCCAGCGGATCGACTGGGGCAAGAAGGCAGCCAGTGTGGACCGCCCGGCCGGAGAGCTGGCGAAACGGCTTGAGGAAATCGACCGCCTGGGCGGCGGCAGCAAGGAAGGCGCCCGCCAACGCGCGGAGACACGGTGGGCGCAGGCCCGCAAAGACCTCCTGGGGAAGGAGGAGGATCGGAAACAGAAGCAGGGCTGGTATGCTCAGCAGCTTGAGGTTCTGGAGAAAGGAATGATCGGCGGCAAAGCGATGGTCCCCCCCGTGATGGCGTTGGTGTATGACCAGGGCGGGATCGTGCTCGATGCCACGGGTCGGCCGCAACTCCGACCCGTTCCCGATCGGACCGGGAAGCCCGTGGGAGCGCTTCAGGCCCTGGACCAGGAGTATTTGGCCCTGCACAAAGATATCAAAAAGACCATGCAAGAGATCGCAGGCTTGATCCAGGAGGAACAGAAGCTGACCCTGAACTTGAATGGCGATGGGCCGCGGAAGGGACTGCGACGCCAGCTTGCCGACGAGCAGGCCGAAACCGACAAGTGCTTGAGCGAGCAAGACTATCTGAAGCCGTTGTTCTATAATCGTCAGGCAGAGGCGCAGCTGTTGCAGGAACGGCAGAAGGCGTTGCAGGACCGGCTCCGGGAGCTCCAGAGCGCGGCGTCGCTCAGCCGGGCGCCGTAAACTGCCGTTGACAGCTGCACATCGGCTCGGCATACTTCTGCCCCGCATGTCTAGGGGGAAGTCGGCATCTCGGACACGGTCCATGCTCCGCGCGGGCGACTGATAGGTTCGTCCCGGAATTCTGCGCGACCAGGTCCGCCGCACCGGAAGGGGGATCGCACATGAATGTACTGGGCAAGATTCTTGTTTTCGGGAATCTGCTGTTCTGCATTGTGACGGCGGGCCTGATCAGCTGGGCCTATGCTGCGCGGACCAATTGGTTTGCCTATGCCAAGAAACTCGAAACCGTGATCAAAGTGGTGGAGGCGAATGCCGACACCTACCGGCTCGAGGCGGAGGAAGCTCGCAAGAAGGCCGAAGAATACGTCGCAGCCAAGCGCGAGGAATTGAAACGCACGGAAGCCGCGCGCGACAGCTTCAAGAACCAGGCCGACGAGGAACGCCGGCAGTTCCAGGCCGAGAAAGAGAAGGGGGAAGCCGCCGCCGTCAACCAGCAGAGCGTGACGCGCGAGATTGAGCGCCGGCGGCAAGAAGTGGATTATCTGACGAACTTGAAGGCCTCTCAGGACAAGAAGATGGCCGACATGGCACTCCAACAGACGCAGTTGCGCAATCGTGCCGTGGAGGCTGACATCAGCCTGAAGAGCTCCGAGGACCGCAACGCCGGCCTGCTCGCCAATTTGGAGACGCTGACCAAGGAGATCGAGCGACTGCGTGCCGGCGGAAGCGGCCGCGGCAGTACGGCATCGAACAGCAAGCCGCCGCCCGACGATGTGCGTGGTACCGTCCAGGCCGTCGATCGATCTTCCGGCCTGGTGACGATTTCGATCGGGAGCGACCACGGCCTGAGTCCGGGCAACACCCTGGACATCTTCCGGACCGAGCCGAAGGCGGAGTACCTCGGAGTTCTTCAGATCCTAAGTGTCCGGCCCGATCAGGCTGTTGGCCGGCCGGTAGGAAGGATTTCGAGCCCGATTCAGGTGCAGGATCGTGTCGCCAGCAAGATCGGCAACAGCTAACGCAGCAGTTGGATCGTAGCCACAAGCGTCCTCGCTTGTGGGCTGGTCCAAGCTCACAAGCGAGGACGCTTGTGGCTACGTTAAACAGCATGTGGTTTGTACTCAGACCACGCGGCCGTGAGGTTCTACGGAAGAGTTCTAGACGAGAGAGGAGTCCTGTCATGCCGGCCACGCGCCCCGCGGATCGCTTTTCCGCAACCTCAACACCGCCCAATGATGTCTACACGGGCTTGCTGTTGATTTCGCTCGTGGCGTTACTCTTTGGTTGCGTCCTGCTGTTTCTCGACTACAACCAGTATGAAGGCAAGCCGCCCGCTCCGCCAACGCCATCGACAGCATCCCGGACGTCGCCGGGAGCAGCACCTGCGCCCGTCGAAGCGCCGGAACCCGCGCCACCTCCAGGGGCGCCGGGTTCTGGGCAACCTCCGGCAGGCCAATCCGCCGCTCCGGGAACGACTCCGCCGATGCCTCCGGGCGGCAATAATAATTGAGGCCGAGCGCTTATACTCAACGCGACCCAAGGTGACCTGAGCCCGACGCGCCAGCGAGGCAACGTTCCTCGCTGGCGCGTCGGGCTTAGTCGGGCTTAGGTCAAACCATCCCACGGCGAGCCTTGGAGCAGCGCGGAGTCTGCGCTGATACGCAGCTCACAGCGGAATCCTCCCAGAAAGTTCTCAGCGGACCTCGGGTCCAATCTCGCGCGCCTTGACCAGTTCGATTTTGCCTGCCCGGCCAACGGCATAGTGAAAGTTCGTTTGAGCGGTGGACGCTGCCCCGATGTTCCCCTTGGGATCCAGCGCCAGAAAAGCAGCCTGCGCCGGGTGCACGCCACGGCGGACGGCCAAGGCGTTGATCTTGCGCACCGCCTGCTCGCAGGCCTCCTGCGGACTGCGCCCGGACCGCATCGCCTCGACAATGAGGAGCGTGCCCCCGGCGCGAATGATCTCCTCGCCGACACCGGTTGCCCCCGCCGCCCCGGCGCTGTCATCCACATAGAGGCCGTGCCCGATCAGCGGCGAATCGCCGACACGTCCCGGCATTTTGTGGGCCAGTCCCGAGGTTGTACAAACTCCGCCCAGTGACCCCTTCTTGTCGAGCGCCAGGACAGCGACGGTATCGTGACTGAACAAGCCCTCTTCCCCGGTAGCTCGGGCAGACTGGGCCGGCGCTGCGGGAGCTTGTCGGCGCGGCCGTTCCTTTTCCCACAGCGCCAAACTTTCGGGTGTACTCAGATTCTGGAGCGGGAATCCCTGCTCCAAGGCGAACAGCCGCGCGCCTTCCCCGACGAGCAGGACATGCGGTGTCTTCTCCATCACCCGCCGGGCAAGAGCCGCGGCATGACGCACATTCTCCAGCCCGGCGACGGCGCCACAGTTGAGTGAGTGGCCATCCATGACGCAGGCATCGAGCTGGACGGTGCCGATGGCGTTGGCCAGCCCCGCGTACCCGACCGAATGGACCTTGGGGTCATCCTCGATCACCTGCGCTCCGGCCAGGGCCGCATCCAGCGCGGGCTTGTCTTGCTGGAGCAACTCCAGCGCTGCTTTGACCGCCGTCATGCCGAAGGGCCAGGTGGCAATCACCACGTAATCCGACATGGGTCTGTCCTCTCGCCAGGGAATCGCTCCTTCCGCCATGCCGGCTCTGCTGATCGTGCCGGCGCCGGTCTTATAATAGCCCCGGTTCGCTCGAATGTCTGTTCCAATGGTCCGGTATTTGCGACATCAACTTCTGGAAGCTCTTGTTAACGTAAAACCTGCGCCAGCGCGGCGGTCGTGCCCTGTTCCACGTAGCCGCGGGAATGGCTGCTTGCTACTTGGCAAGTGGTTCGGCAACCCCATAGACTACATGCGGGTGGGCACTCGGAATGAGTGATCGGCCGTTCCTGGAGGTAACCATGGACAAGCATCGATGGTTGTTCACAGCTTTGTTTCTCCTCTTCGCCTCGCCGGCTTGGGCTCAAGACGTGGCGTCCGGCCCCGCCCCAGGTGAGCAAGTGCCGCCTCTCAAGGTGTTTGATGCCACCGGCTCGCACAAGGACAAGGAAATCGATTACTCCGCGGAACGGAAAGATCAGCCCACGATCTATGTGTTCATCCAGGCCGGCCGCTGGGATCGGCCGCTGGCTCGCTTCCTCAAGAAGTTGGATGAGGCCGTGAAAAAGGACAGCGACGATGCCTACGTGGTGGCCGTGTGGCTAACCGAGGACCCTGAGAAGACGAAGGAGTATTTGCCAAGGGTCCAACAATCGTTGCAACTCGAGGCGACGGCATTGACGTGCTTCCTGGGTGAAAAGGCGGGACCCAAGGGGTGGGACGTCAACGCCGATGCGCACCTGACAGCCGTGGTGGCAAGCAAAAGGAAAGTGGCGGCGCGGTTCGGTTACCGTTCGATCAACGAGACCGATGTGCCCGCTGTGCGGGATGCCTTGCACAAGGCACGGGCCGCGCAGTAACCCCAGACACGTCGAGTTATACTCGACGCGGGTCGGATTGGGCATGGTTCAAGCGTGGGTGGCACGCCCTGAGTCTTCGAAGGGCGTGGAGCGGCAAACACGCCCTTCGAAGACTCAGGGCGTGCCACCCGGAAACAGGCCTTTTTGAACCAGGCCCGCTCCGGCCTGGTCAAAGTCCGGAGAAACCGACGCACTTGTATCGCGCTCGCCACGGGGTCGCGGCTACGTCCTTGACCCCATCACTGGTTCGGCCGAACAACACGCGGTGGCACCTCATGGGGTCGGGCTTGGCTGCGCGGAGCAACATCCGCCGTCGGCCGCGGCACGCGCATGGGGGTCCAGTCCTTAGGCAGTTGCGGCTGCAAGAAGTCATTGCGCGTCACTGACGGCGAGTTCGCCTGGACTTGGGGCATCTCCCACGTCACCTCATTTCCGTTGGGCTGTTCGAACCACAAGCGCCGCGGCAAGAAGGTGTTCTGGGAAAGCACCAATTGGGCCCTTTGAAAATCGGCCTTGTCGCCTAGTGCGCGCGGGTAGATGTCGATGTAAATCCAGTTCCGATCTTCCTGACTCAACTTGAGATCGTACCGACTCTTGGCCTCCTCGGCCCGCATGCCGAAGAGGAAGCCCAGGAAACTATCGTCGCTGAGCTGGCCACGCTGTGTTGGCGGCAACTCATGGATGCGGACGGTCTTGCTCTGCGGCACGAACTCATACAGAAACGTTCCGGTGCAGATGTATTTCTCGTAGACATCCGGCTTGTTCTGCTTCTTCATGTCCAGCAAAGCCAGGTTCGGCTTCATGTACTTGGCGATCCCCTCAAAGACTTCCTGGGTCTGGTACGTCTTGTCCTTAGTCGTCCGTGTGCAGGCGGCGGCTAGGGTTTCCAGCCCTTTCATCTTTTGCTCCCACTGCATCAGCAAGGCGTCGAGCCGATTGCGGGGATCGAGCGTGGCCGCCGGGGGCTGGGGTTGCGGCGGTTGTTGCGCCGGTAGAGCTGGGGTCACCACGAGCAGGCCGGCGAGGGCCAACCAGGGGAAACGCATAAGCCTTCTCCCAAATGATCTGTTCCTGCGGTCGCACAGGCTGAGGGCCTGTGATGGGTCGCAAATCCTCAATGCTTATAACACCTGGCGTTCGAGGCGCGAAGTGCGTTCTGAAGTGGATGCGTGCTTCAGGATGGCCCGTCGATCCATTCCCGCAGCATTACCGGTATATCTTCAAAACTGGCGAAGGCAATGTCCGCTTGGTGCGCGAACGGCCAAGCTCGTCCCTGCGTCACCAGCACCGTGCGCACGCCGGCATTTTGGCCGACTTGGAGATCGTACAGGTAATCGCCCACCATGAGGACTTCCTCCGGCGCCAATTGCCAGGCTTCGCAGATTTGCCACAATCCCTGAGGATGGGGCTTGTAGGGCGCATCTTCCCGCGTCACCACGGGGTCGAAACTCAAGCCGCAACGCCCGAGCACCAGTTCAACTGCTTCGCGCGAGTTGCGGCTGAGCAGGCCCCGCCGGACCAAACGGGTCTCGAGCCAGCTCAGGAACGCTAGTACACCTGGAAGCGGCTTCGCCGCCAACGCCGCGGCCCGCTCATGACGCTGGATGATCGCCCACGCGAATGCCTTCGTGGGGCCCGACAGGGTCTCCAGCGCTTCCAGGAGGGGGGTTCCGGACGGGAGCCCGATTTCGCGACGGATCGCTTCGAAATCCAGTTCCTGGACCACCAGCGTGCCATCCAGGTCAAAGACCACTCCGCGGACGGGCCGTGACTTGCTGACGGCTTTTGAGGTCATGCGCTGCTCCTGGATACGCCGGCATCCGTCCTTCTTGCGCCCACAAGTCCCGGTCAGGCGATCGAACACTGGGAGTATAGCAGAGCTTTGAGTTCACCAGCTTGCCTGGAGTCCGCGCAGGTCAATACGCTCACCGGGCCGATATTCCCCATTCCACCTGGAAAGATGATCCTTTCCGTTTTTCGCACGTCGGCGGCAGTTTCGGCATTTCCCCACCAAAGTTCAAATCCACGACATCCGATGAAACGGACAAGACCCCTGAATTGGCCCGCGGCTTACTGTTGGAGGACCGCTCATGGACCGCGACAACGTTGGATCCTCACATCCGTCTGCGGAGGCACGACAAGGAGACAAGGAGACTAGGAGACAAGGAGACAAGGAGAGGAGGAGACGTGGAAACTGGCTTGCTCTCCTTGTCTCCTTGTCTCCTTGTCTCCTTGTCTATCCGGCGGCGGCGGCGGGGCAGATGCCCCAGCTTCCAGCCCCTCAAGCGCTGGTGCCAACGACCGGCGCGCCTGCGGCGCGGACTTCCGCAGCGCTCCCCCCCCTCGACTTGGCCAGCGTGCGGCGGCTCGTGGAAGAGCAGAATGCCCAGATCGCCGTGGCACGCTCGCGAGTCCACGAAGCGTGGGTCGAGAAGCATGTCGCCGATCAGCACTGCCTGGGCACGGCCAAGCAACTGGAAGCGGAGGGCAAAATCTGGCAGCAACAAGTGGAGCTGAGTCGAGTCACCAGCGAGACCCTTCTCGACGCGACGGGGACGTACGTCGACCTGCTGGCGGCACGGACCGGGGAAGCCATTGCCCTGGATCTTCAGAAACGATTGCAGGACTTGCATGAGCGGGCCCAAAAACTGGCGAAGACCGAACGGGGAGCCCGCGTCGAAGTCGAGCGCATCCAGGCTCAGCTCAGCAGCCAGCAACGGACGCTCGCGGATCTACGTCAACAGACGGCCGCGGCCGAAGCCAAATTGGCTTACGCGCTGGGCCTGGACCCCGAAACGAAACCGGTCCTGCTGTACGATCGGTTGATGCAGTTTGAGGTGGTGGACGCCAACCCATCCGCGCATGCACTTATCAATCGGGCGTTAGCGACCGGGCCTGGCATCCGCGAAATGGAGGCGCTCATCGACTTCCTGAACCGGAGCATCGCCCGGGCCAGTGAGACGAATTGCCTGGTGCTGGCGCTGGCGCCACATCTCCGCGGTCGGGTTTGTGTTGTTCGGGCCAAGCTCCAGACGACCCTGATCGCGTATCAGGATCTGCGCGGCAAGCTGGCCGCCGGCGTCCTGGAGGCCCGGGAAGCGATCCACAGCGGCCGCGAGCAGATCCGCCTGGCCGAGGAGACGGTCCAGCATGCCGAGCGCGCCTACGAGTTGAGTAATGAACGGTTCAAGGAATCCGTGGAAGGGAGTTCCTTGAGCGAAGTCGTGCTCAGCCTGACCACCCTGTCGTTTGCCCAGGGCGAGTCCGTCAAGGCGCTCCGCGCGTACGCCCGCGCCCAGTTGCGGTTGTGGGTGTTGCTCGGGGCGGAGGGAACCCAGGGCGGGTGTGCCTCTGGTCCTCCCGTAGAAGATCGCGATTGCCCAATCCCGCATGGGGGACCACAATGAACAACAGGTAATGGAGTCTCCACTGGATGGGTTGATGACGGTATGCGAACTCAATTGCGAATCGTCGCTGGGGCATTCCGGGGTCGCAAGCTGACGTGCACGGTAGCCGCGGGCCTGCGGCCGACCCCGCAGATGGTTCGGGAGGCGCTCTTCAGCATCCTGGGGAACGCCGTCCCGGATCATCCGTTTGGCGATCTCTTCGCCGGCACCGGCGCCGTGGGCCTGGAAGCACTTAGTCGCGGCGCCCAACCGGTAATGTTCGTGGAACGCGACCTGCGCGCCGCGGCGGACATTACCCGTCACCTGGAAGCGTTCGGCGTCGCCGACCGGGCCACGCTGCTGCGAACCGATGTCTACCGCTGGGGCCAGCGCTGGCAAGCGCCCGGCGAACCCGTCAATCTCTTTCTGGGTCCTCCCTTTGCGGACTATCAGCACCGCCTCGACGACCTGCTGGAGCTACTGACGACGCTCCAGGAAAAGCTGGCGGTTGGCTCGGTGCTCGTGTTACAAGGGGAGAAGACATTCGATTTTGCCAAGTTGCCGGCCGCCGCAGCCTGGGAACAGCGGCGCTACGGCCGCAATTGGCTGCTGATCTGGGTGAAGGAAGACTCTTGATTTCCGATTGCAGAACCGAGCGTGAATTCGCCGTCGAGGTCGTCAAACGCTTGCGCGGGGCGGGCTACCAGGCTCTCTGGGCTGGCGGTTGTGTGCGCGATGAACTGCTCGGGCGCGTACCCAAGGACTACGATGTTGCGACCGACGCTCGACCGGAGGAGGTGCGGCGCCTGTTTCGCCGAACGCTGGCGATGGGCATGAGCTTCGGCGTTGTCGAAGTGCTCGGCCCCCGTAGCGCTGCGGGCACCTTAACCGTGCAAGTCGCGACGTTCCGTTCCGATGTGTCGTACAGCGATGGCCGGCACCCGGACGCCGTCGTTTTCTCCTCGGCGCGTGAAGACGCCTGGCGCCGGGATTTCACCATCAACGGGATGTTTTTCGATCCTCTCGAAAACCGGCTGATCGATTATGTCGGGGGCCAGGAAGACCTTCAGAAGAGCTTGCTCCGCGCCATTGGAGATCCGGTGCAGCGCTTCGCAGAAGACAAATTGCGCATGCTACGCGGCGTACGCATGGCGACGCGTTTCGACTTGACCATCGATGCCGCCACGACGGCGGCCATTCAAGCGATGGCGGCGCAAATCACGGTGGTCAGCGCCGAACGGATCGCGGAGGAACTGCGGCAATTGCTGGTGCACGCCCGGCGGTCGCAGGGCGTCGTCTTGATGATGGAGTTGGGCCTGGCAGCGGCCATCCTACCTGAGCTACTGCCGATGAGAGGGTTGCCCCAGGGGCTGCCGAGCGCGCCGACAGGTGATCTGTGGGACCACGTTGTGCACGTGCTCGAATTGCTGGGACCGGAGCCATCGTTTCCGCTGGCACTGGCAGCCTTATTGCACGATGCCGGCAAGCCGCGTACCGTCGGCCGAACGCCGGATCGGTACACCTTTTACTACCACGAACACGTCGGCCGGCGCATGGCCACGGAGATCTGTTCGCGCCTCAAGCTGTCCAACGCGGAGCGCGAGCGGGTGGAATGGTTGGTGGAAAAGCACCAGTTTTTGTGCGACGTTCGCCAGATGCGAACCAGCAAGCTGAAAACAACGCTGGCTCACCCGGACATCCGTGACCTGCTGGCGCTCCACCGCGCCGACGCCCTGGCGAGCGGACGGAGCACGGAGCACGTCGAGTACTGCGAGTACCTGTTACGGGAATGGTCCGAGGCGGACCTCAACCCCCAGCCGCTGTTAACCGGCCACGACCTGACGCGCCGAGGTCTGGAGCCGGGGCCGCTCTTCAAGCGCTTGCTCGATGCCGTGCGCGAGGCGCAACTGGAAGGCACCGCAACGACCTCGAAGGAGGCCATGGAACTCGTCGATCGCCTCCTGGCCGCCGAAGGGCAGTCGTGAAACGGAAACGCGGTGATTTTTGTCTGGGCCCGACGCGCTAGCGAGGGTGGAACCTCATCCTCGCTAGCGCGTCGGGCTCAGCAGCCGCCAAATTGGGGATCTGGCCTTCGCTCTTGAAACAGCACTGGACTGCTCCTATTATGAATAATGAGCATTGCTCCGATACTATTTCTGTTGATGGATGTATCACCAAGGCAAGGCGCTGCGATGACGTTGCTAAATCGCAAAGTTGATTATGGCCTCCTGATCCTGGCTTACCTGAACCAGAAGGTGCAGGGAAGCTGTGCCCGTGAAGTGGCTGATCATTATGGCCTCAGCCGTTCTTTCGTGGCGAACATCCTGAAGGAATTGTGCCAGAAGGGCTTTGTAACGAGCCATCGCGGCGCCAAGGGCGGCTACGTCCTGAAGCGCTCCGCCGAAACGGTGAACCTTGCGGAGCTGCTTGGGGCGCTGGACGACTCCTTCCACCTCGCCCAGTGCTGTGAGGAGTTGCCTCAAGAACATTGTGCCCTACTGCAAATCTGCCCCGTTCAGGCTGCGATCGCTGACGTGCATCGCCGGATCACAGACGTGCTGCGGACTGTTTCCCTGGCGGAGCTGGTTCGCCCGCGGTCCTTGCCGAGGCCGACGCCCATCGAGTTCGGGGTGTGCGACGTGGATCCGGCCTTGGCAGTGGGCGGAGGCATGAGCTAAGACCCAGTGGACGACGGTATGGCCAAGCTGCCCATCTATCTGGATAACCATGCCACGACACGCACGGATCCGCGCGTGCTGGACGCAATGTTGCCGTTTTTCACCGAGCACTACGGCAACGCCGCCAGTCGCCAGCACGCCTTCGGCTGGGAAGCGGAGGAGGCTGTCCAGCAGGCGCGCGAGCGGGTCGCTCATCTCCTCGGGGCCGGCGCCCGCGAGATCATCTTCACCAGCGGTGCGACCGAAAGCAACAACCTGGCCCTCAAGGGTGTGGCCGGGATGTACCGCAAGAAGGGCAACCACCTCGTCACGGCCGTTACCGAGCACAAGGCGGTGCTGGACCCCTGCAAACGTCTGGAGAGAGAAGGATTCCAGGTGACGTTTCTGCCGGTGGACGCGACGGGACAGATCGCACCGCAACAAGTCGCCGATGCCTTGACGGACCAGACGATCTTGGTCAGCATCATGGCGGCGAACAATGAAGTAGGTACACTCCAGCCGATCGGTGAAATCGGCCGAGTTTGCAAGCAGCGCGGCGTGCTGTTTCACACCGATGCGGCGCAGGCCGTCGGCAAGGTGCCTGTCGATGTCGAAGCCCTGGGCATTGATCTGTTGAGCCTGTCCGCGCACAAGATCTATGGACCGAAGGGAGTAGGAGCGCTCTACGTCCGGCGCCGCGATCCGCGTGTGCGGCTGGAACCGTTGCTTGACGGCGGCGGCCACGAAGGCGGGCTGCGCAGCGGCACGCTGGCCGTGCCGAGCATAGTGGGCTTGGGCAAGGCGTGTGAGCTGTGCCAGCTCGAGACGGCCGCGGAAGCGGAGCGATTATTGCGCTTGCGAGAAAAGCTGCGGCAGGGCATCCTGGAGCAGCTAGACCATGTGTATTTGAACGGACACCCCAGACAGCGCCTGCCGGGAAACCTCAGTCTCAGTTTTGAATTCGTCGAAGGAGAGGCCCTGATGATGGCGATGAAGGAAATCGCGGTCAGCTCGGGGTCGGCGTGTACGTCGGCGAACCTGGAGCCGAGTTACGTACTCCGAGCACTGGGCGTCGCTGACGAACTGGCCCACAGCAGCCTCCGATTCGGCCTGGGCCGGTTCACTACCGAGGAGGAAATTGACTACGCCATCGGCGCGGTGGTTCGCGCTGTTCGGCAGTTGCGGGCCATGAGCCCTTCGTACGAGATGGCCGGCGCCGGGCCTACGGAGCTAGGCACGGCTGGGATATAATGGAACAGGAAGGGCGCTGGTTCTGGCACCGAGGTTGGGCTCACGGAATCATCGGAAAACAGAAGTTGTTGTTCAGGATCAACCGAATCAAGAAAGGGAAAACAATGGCGATTACGATCACGGAAAAGGCGGCCGGCGAGGTCAAGCGGATCATCACCGAACAGCAGCAGACTGGGACGGTGCCGGAGAAGATCTATTTGCGCATGCGTGTCGTCGGCGGCGGCTGTAGCGGCTTCCAACACAAGCTCGATCTGGACCCGGCGATCAACGACAAGCTGGACGAGGTGTTCGAGTTCCACGGCGTGCCCGTGGTAGTTGATAAGCGCAGCTTGATGTATCTGAGCGATGTGGTCGTGGACTTCCACGACGATCTGAACCGGCGTGGCTTCAGCATCAACAACCCGAGTGCCAAGAGCACGTGCGGGTGCGGGAGTTCATTTTCGATGTGATTGAAAAACAGCCGTAGCTTGCCTCTCCCCGATACCCGGGGGGGCAGGCTGCGGCTGTCTTTCAACGCGAATTGGATTATAATCCCGCTGTGAAAGCGGAATGGGCACTTAGCTCAGCGGCTGGAGCACCTCGCCTACACCGAGGGGGTCGGGGGTTCGAATCCCTCAGTGCCCAGATGTACTTGACTCTGCGAGGAATAGCGGAAGGGGGAACAGGTGATGGCCCGAGCAGTCTTGCGGAACGGTGTGCTCGTTCCCGTTGATCCCTTACCAGCCGAGTGGACGGATGGTCATGAGGTCTGGCTCGAAGATACTCCGCCCCAAGCGGAAGACAGCCCAGAGGCTATCGACAAATGGTATCGGGAATTGGAGGAACTTTGCGCGGAAAACGATCCCAGAGACCTTGAGGAAATGCAAGCATTTCTGTCCGAGATCCGGCAGGAGGCAAGGACCAGAGCGAGGCGTGAGGCAGGGCTATCGTGATGTGGGGATACTTGCTCGGTACCAATCACCTGAGTGTGGCGATTAATCCTGTCTCCACACTCCGCGAAACAATCTACCAGCGTCAGCGTGCGGGCGTTCGATTCGGAACCTGTATCCCGGTCCTCTGCGAGCTTGAGGTCGCTGTTCAGCACAGCAGCCACACCGACTCCTATCGCCGTCAACTGCATAAGGTCCTTCAACGAGTGCGCCTATGGCCTCTTGATCAAGCGACGGCGCGACTCTACGGCGAAATCTACCTCGATTTGCGCCAGCGCGGACGGATGTTGTCACAGGTCGATATCATGTTGGCTGCATTGGCCAAGCGCATGAGTTTAATCATCTTGACAACAGACAGGGACTTTGAGGCCTTGCCACACATCCGAACTGAAAACTGGACAATCTAAGGCTAGACCCGACAGTTCTCATCCAAACGCCGCACACAACCGCAAATGCTGCTCAATGTCCAGGTCTTCCGCACGCGTCGTCCCGTCCAAACCCAGCTCCGCCAGCTTCCGATCCACTTCTGCCTTGTCGCGTTTTTCGCCCGGCAAAGCCAGAAGGCCCCCGCGCAGATTCTTGCGCCGATGCGAATACAAATCGCGCAAGAAATGCCGAAAGCGCAGCACATCCCCCACTTGGGCCCGCCTGGCCGCATTGGGACGAATGCAAACAATCGCGGATGCCACCTGCGGCCGCGGCCAGAACACCGCTGGCGGCAAGCGCCGCACCAGCTCGACGTCGGCAATGCTCTGCACCAGCACCGCCAGCGCTCCATAATCCTTGCTGTCCGGCCGGGCAAGCAGCCGTTCTGCGATCTCCCATTGGACAGTCACGACCATCCGCTCGAACGGCCGCTGGGAGAGGAGGAAATTGGAGATGACCGGTGTAGCCACCGCAAAGGGCAAGTTGGCCACCAGCTTGAGTCGCTGACAGCCGGAGCGTTGCAACAGGTCGTCGAGTGCCTCGAGCACGCGCGCGTTAAGTTCATTCTTGTTCTTCAGCACATCCGCATAGACCAG
>JBGQLF010000087.1:0-13547 GCA_041499985.1 Gemmataceae bacterium | reverse complement strand
GGGCTGGTGCTGGCCATCGGATAGACTGAGGAGAAGGAAGCACGAGCTGGGCGCGACGATCGCCGGTCGCCCCAGTCACCGAAGTGGCCTCCGGTCGTTGAAGGATGGCCGGGGGTTTTTCGTCGGTATCGGCGGCCCGTGGGGACATTTGGGGACAGGGCTGTTAACGGCTCGCGGGTGGAGTTGCGGCCGTGTTGGGAGGGGCGATGGCATTTCCGAACGGACTGCTCTCTGGACACTTCCAGACGAGCCAGGTTCCTGTCATGCTCGACTCACAGCAGCAGCGCGACCTGTGCGCCACGACGCGGGGCCTAATCGTGCCGTTCCTGGCCAACACGCTTTTCTGCCGTGGAGTCCTGAGCTTCTCGTTCGTGCGGGCGGTCCCGACGTTTACGATTTTCTCCCGGCGGGATCGCGGAACCCTGCCCTACTTGCTGACCGAGTTGGGGAGCGACTTGCGGGCGGGGACGGTTGGAGACAAATGTCCCGGCGCTCACTGCCGCGATCCCATCGCAAATTTGCCCATTGTGCAGATGCCACTACGCGGCAACACGCCAGGCGGCGAGCGCCCGGTCGTAGGTGTCCTTGAGGCGCAGGAAGTCGTGGTGGGTGCCGCCCTGGTCGGGGTGATGGCGCTTCGCCAGGAAAAGGAAAGCACGCTTCGCGGCCCTGGCGTTCTCTTCCGTCCGATGGTGGCGCAGCCGCTCGAAGCTCTGCCAGTGGAGCCGCTCTTCCGCTTGCTGCTCACGCTTCCGGCGTTCGGCCTCAGCCCGAGCCAGCAGCTGGATGTGCTCCTTGATGACGCTTATGCGTGCTGCCGTCGCTTCAATGCGGCGGCGAATCACCTGACGGGGCTGGCCTCTGGATTTTCGGAGTTCCTTCTCCGCAACCGTCTTCGCCTGCTGCCAGTGCGCGAGTGCCTTGGCGAGCGTGTCCGTGCCATCCTGCTCGCGGCCGAGATAGCAGAGCGTACGCCGCCGCGTCTTTCCCTGATCGTCGCGGTAGCTCTCGACCAGATAATAACTCCGCGTGTTGCGGGATCTGCGTAAAACGATGAATGCCATGCCGCAGCGATAGCACACGACGGATGCTGCTGCAAGCAATTACAGACACCACGAATTCCTCTCCGCTCGTCCCGTTCGAGCCGCTCGTGACGATCCGCACGAGGCCCGGCCGATCGTGGTGTCTGTAGCTGGTTCGGCATCGGCGTCAATCATGGCGGAAACTGGCCGTCTTTTAGATATCGTGGCCAGCACGATCACCGAGAACCTCCTCAAACGACCTGGAACGACCTGCGGTCTGCCTGTGGTGTCTGTAGTTGATCGGGATCGGTGCCGGTGATTGCCTGAATCCGGTCATCTCCCAGATAGTACGCAGCTGCCATTATCCGATTACAGACACCACGGAGCCTTGTTCCCCTTCGAGGTCCTCGGACGTACTTGGCGAGTCCTCGGCGATTGTGGTGTCTGTAGCTGATTTGGAATCGGCGTCAATGACAGGGAAACCGGCCATCTTGGGGATATGATGATCGGCACGAACTCCGAGAACCTCCCGAACGACCTGGGACGACCCGCGGTGTGCCTGTGGTGTCTGTAACTTCGTTTCCGTCCCGCGGAACAGAGAAAGGCTCGCGGGGTCCAGGGGCGGCGATGAGCCCCCGGTCGCCAGCATGGAAGAGGCGAAATCTTGCATGGATGCGAACCGGCGCCACGATGCACCCGACTTCTGGCCGCCGCCTGTGGAGAACGCTTGCGCGGACTACGGTATCATGCCCATGAAACCTACGCCGACTATGCCAATCCTGATCATTGACGTATATCCTTGCTATTTCTGGTTTTGTGAATTTTCACGGATTCCACGTATCCCATGAATTCTAGCCGTTTCCGCCCATTTTCCGGCCAACCTTTGTGCCTATCCTTTGTGCATGCGGACGGCAAAAAAAGCCGGATTTCATGGAGCAATTCTAGTGATCCGGGACAGTTGGGCGACGGTGGGGGCCAGGAACCCTGGCGTCAGGTGCCTTTTCCTAGAATGAAATGAGTAGGAGCAGCGGCATTTTTCACCATGTCTTAGCACGATCAGGTGTCCTCGCACGAGGATTGGAATGCCGGGCGCGCGGCAGAGATAGTGAACTTTTGTTAGGGCGGTGTCCTCATGGCGGCAACGAACCCCGTTACCGAAGCGGAATTAGAAACTGCGTTTCGTGAGGATACCGACTACGCAATCGAACTCCTGGATCTCGATTACCGGGAGCAAATAATCCAGTACATCAAACGAGAGACCTGGGGCATTCTGAAGGAAGACGAACTCATGGTCGTGTACCAGGAGACCATGCTCGCGCTTATTCAGAAAGTCCGTCAAGAAGGATTCGATCCTTCGCGGCCCTTGCGAATGGTGAACACCATCGCCCGGAACAAAGGGATCGATGCCCTCCGGGCTCGCCGTCGATGCCGGATGAACACAAATGAGGATGCGATTCTTGGTGGCGTTGCCGCAAGCCTGAAAGATACGGAACTTGGCTTTCAATGGCGGCTACTTGGACCGGCGGAATGGCGAGAGTTCCGGGAAGTTCTGCTGGAAGTGATGCAGGTGCTCCCAGAACGCCAAAAACTGGTTGCGAGGTGCTTCGTTGATTGCTTCGAGGACGTTATCCGCGAGGGCTCGTATCGCCCTCTCGCGCTGGCAGTGGGTGCGATCACCGGCAACCCTGAAACCGTGGTGAACGTGAAAAGTACCTGGCATGCCGCCAAGAAAAAACTTGCCACGATGCTGACGCAGCGCGGCTTCAACTTTATTCCTGCGGAGTAGATCATGAGCGGAGACAGCAAGAGGGAGCGCGAAGAGCGGGCATTGGACGCTCTGCTGATCTCGGCGCTCCGACGAGCGGATAAAGACGGCGACGAAATTGATCCGAAGCGTCTGCCCAAGCTTTCTGAGGCTGAACGAGCTGCCATGAATGCATTGGGCAGCGACTTCGCGCAGCGGCTGCTAGCTGGCAACAGCCCGATCCAGAACGCTGCTGAACAAGAGCAAGAGGGCCAGGCTGGCGAAACGAGCGAACTCGCACTGGCGGGGAGCGAGACGGGCTGCGGCTTGAACCGGGCCGAGGAATTGAGCGATGAATCAACCGAAGAAATTGACCAGCAAAAACGCGAAATCATCGAGCGAAAAAAACGAGAGCGGCAAGAAAGCGGGGGCAAAAGTGGTTGACTTCGACGAGATCGCCGGAAATACGTTGTCTGCTCTCGGCATACGGCAGCTCCCAGTCAACCCGTACGAAATCGCAGAAGAGGAGGGAATTGAACTGGCCGCAGGTCAATACGGCGAACGATTTGATGCCCGGATTGAATACGTGCGCTCTGTGGACACTTTCATTCTGTACTACCGGTCGGCTCAACATGGCCGCACAGAAGGAAGAGTGCGGTTCTCGCTGGCACACGAGTTGGGGCATTTTTATCTCCCCGGCCACCGTGCTTTCCTGTTGAGCGGCAAGAGCCATAATTCTGTCACGGACTTTCGTTCGCGTGATCCGCGCGAGGAGGAGGCCGACGAGTTCGCAGCTGCATTGCTAATGCCAAGGGGGCTGTTTGCGGCAGAACTGAAGGCGCGCCGCCTGACGATTTGCACGCTCGCGGACCTGTCCCGCTTATCCGACACCGTGTTTCAAACGTCGCTCACTAGCACCGTCCGCCGGTACTGTCAGCTCGACTGGGAGGCGTGCTCGATGGTGGTGAGCGAAGGCGGTACGGTGAAGTGGGCCAAGCACTCTGACAGCATGAGGGCGCTGGGCCTCGGGTTCATCGAGTACGGAATGCGTGTGCCCAACGCGAGCCCGACTGCCAAGCTGTGGGAATGGCTCAAGACCGAGAAGACACTTGACCGGGTAGAAAGCCGGGTCGATCCAGAGCTGTGGTACGACCGGTCGCACCGGTCCCGCCTGTGGGAAGAGGCGATGCCGCTCGGCTACACCGGCCAGGTCCTGACGTTTCTGACGCTTGAAGATTCTGAGCACCACGACAGTTAATTTTGAATCCTCCACTTTTTCGTAGCACGCCAGGCCCTGGTGCGGCGAGGAGAGAGGTAGAGGGGCAGCATTTGTTTGTTGCCCGACCGGTCACCCTCCCCGAATAGTCACGCGGCAATTCATGCCGACAGCCGGCTAGGGGAGCTGTCTATTCAGGTAGGCGTTTTGTTGGGGATTGAGGGGCGTGGCTGCGGACCGCGGTGACTGAGGCGCTCGGGTTCGGCTCAGACCGGCGATTGCTTGCCCCCCTTGAAGACGGGTGGCGGCCCGAAGTACGGATGGCCTCGCTAAGTGCGGGTTCGAGGTCGGATTATTACGCCGCGTTTCCTGGAAAACCGCGAGCCCTTTTGTCCAATCGGTGCCTCTGCCAAGACGGAAAGTGGCGCGACTTATGGTGCAAGCAGTGCAGCGATAAGCCTTTGTGTCCTCAAAAAATTGAATGCCAAATCGCTTGCAAATCCGGACGGAATACTTGCCTTTGGGGTATAATTATACTGGAGGGGCGTATAGGCATGGAGGTACTATTCCTGCCGGCCGCAGCCCATAACCGCAACCTTGAGGAGCGGCAATGATGTACGTAACGGCATCGGCAAACCGAGACCTTGACGAAATCTTGGACCTTATTGGGGTCAGCGTGCAGCTGACCCCAACGCAGTTCGAGAAGGCAGAGAAGAGCTACAACACCGTCGGCGAATGGTTGCAGGACGACGACAACCTGGTGGGGCTTTTCGACCCTAAGATTTTTCCGCAGGGCAGCCTGCTGCTGGACACGACGGTCAAGCCCCTCAGCCACACCGAGTTCGACCTCGATCTGGTGTGCCTCCTGCTTTTGAGCTGCGTCAAGCCGATGGATGTCTACGACATGTTACTGGCGCGCATGCGGAGCCACGGCCGCTACGCCCCCATCGTCTTTCCAGAGCGACGGTGCATCCGAATCAACTACGCTGGCGACTTCCACCTTGATATCGTGCCCGCCATTCCCGACCCGGACTGTCCGCCGGGTGAGACCTGCCTCTTGATCCCCGACAGCGAGAAAAAGATTTGGCGGCACAGCAACCCCAAGGGGTACGCCAACTGGTTTGATCGCCGCACCCGTGTCAAGGTGGCGGCATTTTCATTTTATGAGCACAAGGAGATCGAGCCGCTTAGCGCCCCGACAGCCGCTTACATGAAGCCGCCGCTCAAGCTCGCCGTCCAACTCCTGAAAAGGTGGCGCGACGTAGCCTTCAGGGATCGCATGGGGCTGGCTCCATCATCCATCGTCCTGACGACGCTGGCCGGCCTCCTGTATCGTGGTGAAGACCATCCGACAGACGCTTTGGCCACCATCCTTGACGGCATCCACACCTGGGCCAATACCAGGCCGATCCAGCTGCAAAACCCGAGCAACACGAAAGAATCGATCACCGACCGGTGGAACGACAAGCCGGCGATGTACGACGCCTTCATCGCGGAAGTCTTCGACCTGCGCGTGCGCTGGCACAAGCTGATCCAGAAGGGCCGGTTCCCGGATTTCATTACCGAGTTGAAGGCGCTTTTCACCGAGGTGCCGGTGACGCGAGCCGTCACGAAGTTCGCCGAGAACCGCGGCGCGGCCCGGCGCAACGGCTCACTGTTCGTCGAAAAGGCCACTGGTAGATTGGGCGTCGCGTCGTCGCCAGGCGTGGTCCAGGGCACGCTCAAGGTGAAGGATCACGCCTTCCATGGTGGGTAGCTTCGGCCATCGTAAGATTCTGAGCATTCGCGAGCAGCACGGCCGCATGCTAGGCGCGTGTACTTCGTTCCAGTCTCGCATTGAGAAAGGCGCGCTGGTAGCGGTGGGAGAGGTGCAGCCGACGAGCCGGAGCGTCGTTTACAAGGCGCGGATCGAGTACCGCGCGGGCGACCCGCCAGAGGTAACCGTTCTGTCGCCAAAGCTGATGCCGCGTGAAGAAGGCGGGCGGCTGCCGCACGTTTACCCAGGCGAGAAGTTGTGCCTCTACACGCCCTACTCCGGCCAGTGGACGCCCGATATGTCGCTGCCGCACACAATAGTGCCTTGGATTTCCGAATGGCTGTTTTATTACGAACTCTGGCACGTTACCGGTGAATGGCTCGGGGGTGGGACCGAACCTGTCCCGAAGCGGACCATCCGCAATGATAAGGAAAAGTCCTATGAAAGGACCTGAACCCAAGCCATTCCGCATCTTAAGCCTCGACGGCGGCGGTATTCGCGGCGCGTTCATCGCAGGCTTCTTGGCCGACCTGGAGCACCGCCTGAATTGCCGGATGGCCGACTACTTCGATCTGATCGCCGGTACGTCCACCGGCGCCATCATCGCCGTGGCGCTGGCCCTGCGTGAGCCGGCGGAAAAGATTGAGCGGTTCTACCGCGACCGCGGCCCAAAAATCTTCGAGAGGCGCGAACCCATGCCCCTGACGCCCTGGCAGAGGTTCAAGAAACACTTCGTCGAAAAGTTCGTTAAGGATCACGGCCTCGATTACGACCAGTTGCAGCAGTCAAAATACGAGGCGGAAGAACTGCGGGCAGCCCTGGACGAGGTGTTCGCCGATAGGAAAATCGAAGACGCCAAGACCCGCCTGGTGATCCCCGCCGTAGACCCGACTCGCGGGCAGACCATCGTGTTCAAGACGCCGCACATGCCTGACCTGTTCCGCGACCGCCACTACCGGGTGGTTGACGTGCTGATGGCGACGACGGCGGCCCCGACGTACTTCCCGCACGCGGTCATCAAGGAGGGCAGCGCTTACGTTGATGGCGGCCTGTGGGCGAACAACCCCAGCATGGTGGCCATCGCCGAGGTGCTACGCATCCGGGAGAAAGCCAACCGCGATGGCGTGGACCAGCCCATCGCTCAAGAGTCGATCCATCTTTTGTCGGTCGGCACCGGCAGGGCGTCGTATTTTGCGAAGCCGCCCGCAGGGGGCGCGGGGGCAATGTGGTGGGCGCCCCAACTGTTCAACATCTCCTCCGTGGCCCAGTCGCAGGGGATCAACTTCCAAGCCCTGTACATTCTTGGCGACCGCCTGCGCCGGATCGATTATGACCTTCCAGACGGTCGCTGGAGCCTGGATGGCGTCGATATGCTGGCCGAAATGACGAAGATCGGGCATGAGCGCAGCAGCGAGAACCTTGCCGCCCTGCGCCCGATCTTTTTCGACCAGAGGGCGCAGCATCCGTACCAGCCGTTCCCTGATGTGGCGCCGGCGGCGAAGTGATCGGTAGGGTAGCGACAAAGGATTCTGAATAGCAGCCTGCTTGAGGACCCATGCCATGCCAGTCAGGTTTACCTGTCGCTTGCTCGTCGTTCGAACCGAGAGCGGCAAGTTAAGAGTTCAGTTCGGCTACCTCGGAGATGATTGCGTGCGCATACTCACGGTGCATGGCCCGCAGATGGTGATTCCGCCGGCCGGGGCGATGACGGATGAAGAATTTTCGAGGTGGGAGTTCGAACTGGTGGCAGGGACCGGATTCTCCTACAGCTTCTCGAACACGCCGATCAACTCGGCACTCGTCGAAGCCACGCGAACCTACGAGGAGCAGATACCGAAAGGGACTGTTCAAGCAGAACTGGCGTGGGTGCAAAACGAGGGTGGACAACGGACGTTGGCGGTGCGCGTCACGAATGGCTGGACGCGGCCGGTCCCGAAACTCTCCCTTTCGACGGAGTGCCACTACGACGCGCCGCAACCCGAACAAATCGGAAGCGTGCAGGCCCAGGCTCTCGGGGGAAGCGAGTCAATGTTTCACTCGATGGGGCCAGTTTCGGGCGACGAGCTATGGCCGCGGGTAACCGTGGGATTCTACCTCGATCCAGTGGTGATGGGGCCATTGCGGAGCCGCGTTGCTGCTCTCTCCACTGAGAACTATTGGATTGCCCTGCGCACCGACGGCCAGGAGTTTGACCGGATTCCGGGAGACGTGCTGGGTGCCTTCTTGGAGGCTGAAGAAGAAGAACCGTCAGCGTGACTACTCTCTCTCTCGTGTCTATGCAGCCGGAGTTCCATCTGGGCCTTCGGTCAGGAAACGCCGTGGCCAGCCCGTCATCTACGAGGGAATTGAAGACTATGGAGATAGTCTTTTTGAGACGCGCCGGAGCGATCGACCTCCTGAACCCCATTCTCGGGTGCGAGGCCGCTTCCAGCCGCCGAATTCCACAAGTGCAAGCCTTCTGGAGACTTACAGATTCCACTCTTCACACATTTTACGCGGATCGGAGTGAAAAACCAATGAATTGCCCACATTTTCCACGCTTTTCCCTGCCCAAGCCTGCCCGCATCCCTGCCCGGACGAGCCCCTCAATCCGTTCCCGGCATGCCAAGGGAAGCTTTGTCCGTCGCGTAATTCTTCTTGATTTCCTACCGTAATAGTCCCATACTTGAATCACTTCTTTCCCGGCTGACCCGCCGAAAGGCCTCAGCCGGGTTATTTATTTCTGACGCCCTTCATGCCCGTTGAGCCACTTTTCAAACGCACCATTGCCTTCGTTGATGGGCAGAATCTCTTTCACAACGCGCGGAACGCTTTCGGCCACACCTTTCCGAACTACGACGTGCAGAAGCTGGCTGGGGCCGTCTGTGCTGCTCGCGGATGGAAGCTGGAGCGGGTGCAATTCTATACGGGCGTGCCCTCGTCTGTGGACAACGCCTTTTGGCACGGCTTCTGGTCAAATAAGCCGGCAATGATGGGTCGGCGCGGCGTGGCCGTCTATAGCCGTCCGCTTGTCTATCGCAACAAGACCATCGAAGTTCCCGCCTTCGGCCCGTACACGTTTCTGGCGGGCGAGGAGAAAGGAATCGACGTGCGGCTTGCCCTCGATGCCCTGGATGCCGCGCACCAGGGGCAACTTGACGTGGCGTTGATCTTCAGTCAGGACCAGGACCTCAGCGAGCTTGCCTCTCTCATCCGCCAGGTCGCCAGGTTGCAGGATCGTTGGATCAAGATCGCTAGCGCCTTCCCGGACTCCCCTAGCGCCAGCAATCGGCGCGGAATCAACGGCACCGATTGGTGCCCCATTGACCGGATGACTTATGATGCGTGCATCGACACGCGGGATTATCGTCCTGCGCCATCGGCGGTCTGATATGAGGCCCTTTTCCCCGGAACAGAGAGATGCTATGGGACTGGCGGCGAGACATCTGAAAGATTATCGTTGCCATACCCCTCGCACGTAAAGTTGGGAAAGATTCTCAGTCCCTCGATTCTTGACGTGCAAAAGGGATATGTTCAACCATAATTGATGGAAATCCCTATGCAGAAGAAGCCCCACGATAATAGTAAAGCATGTCCCGCCACCTTCGAGCAGGATAGCACACTGGTTGCAGTTATTGAAATGAGTTTATCAAGCTGGCTTATCGCCGGCCTGGTACCTGGTGTTAGCCGCGATCCGCTGAAGAAACTCGATCCCAATCCTGACGAACTGCTGAAGCTACTGCATCGTTGGCGGGATGAGGCGATCCAGGAAGGCAAAGAAATTACGCGGATTGGGGTCGCCTACGAGACGGGGCGCGACAGTTTCTGGCTCGCCCGTTGGCTACGGAGTCGGGACATCGATGCCTATGTGATCCATTCCACCAGTGTCACGATTTCACGCGAACATCGACGTGCCAAGACGGATCGGCTCGATACGGCGATGCTGCGGCGTGGTTTTCTCGGCTGGCTACGCGGTGAGCCTGGTCACTCTAGCATGGTGGCCATACCGACTGTGGAGGAAGAGGATGGGAAACGCCCACACCGTGAGCGTGAAGCATTGGTCCATGTGCGTACCAGCATTGTCAACAGGATGAAGTCGGTCCTGATCCAGTTTGGGGTGCGTAACTTCAACCTGGCCCTAGCCTATGGTTTTGATGCCGACAGAGAGAATGGGCATCGCTGTTTCGGAGCTTCGCTACCGATGCGTATAGTTGCATCATGGTTCGGATTCGATTGAATCCACCGAATATAAGGATGTGGCGCGATGATCGTAAGATCGCCGCCAATGGAAGCGGGCTCCACCTCGTGTCGTATTGTTTGTTGCATTTTCCAAGCGGAACAGAGGGAGGGAAGGAAGGAGAGGGGTTTGGGGAGAGGAAAACTGGGGACGCTGGTTCCCTCTCCCCAAGAACGCTGCGGCTGACCCCGCCGCCACCGTCCCACGGATCGACTTGCTATCCTGCCTACTCACGCTGCTACTTGCGTGTGCGGCGGGTGGGCCAGTATCGCCGCCAAAGTAGACTCATTCTCAACCGCTGCCAACACTGCCAGCAAAGAAAGGAAGTTTGCATCGTGTTTTAGTGCTTGACTTTGAAAGTCCCATATAAGGCTAGCCGGGGGTCCGGGGGACGGCAATGAGTGCCCCGCGGTCGCCGGCATGGATGCGGCGAAATCCTGCAAGGGTGCGGACTGGCGCCATGCATGATACATCTGACTTCGTGCCGCCCCGGCAGGAAGAGCGGATCACTACTTTCTTCGTTGGCACACGATTTGCGATTTAACAAAGAAGAATCCCCCCGCGAGGAGACCTTTCCTGGCGAAAGGAATCAACGGGATGGCATACAGCGAGTCCCTCACCATGTCCACCGACAGCTCACAGACGCCCACCTCACCTGCGGAAGAAACCCAGGTGATCGTCTATGGCCATTCACGGCTCTTGTACTGGTGGCCCGTCTGGGTGATCGGCTACGTCATGGCCTTGCTCACTTGGCTGCACCCCGTGCGGGTGCAAATCGGGAACAGCTCCGTGGAGTTCTATTCCAAGACGAGGCTGGGGGTAATTTTCGCCCTCGTCGTAGTCGTAACGGTCCTTATCACGAACACCTATATGCGGGGGCTGGTCTCACTGATCGTGGTGCTCGTGATCGGCTTCCTGGCCCTTCTGTTCGCCTACCTCGGCTGGTGGGACGACATCTTCGGCTGGTTCGGCCATCAGCCCGTCTACATGGACCTGGGGTTTTACGTCTTCTTCTCCAGCGCCATCCTTCTCATCTGGTTGCTCACCGTGTTTGTCTTTGACCACCTGAGCTTCTGGCGAGTCCGGCCGGGGCAGGTCACGAACGAGTACGTCCTGGGCGCGGTGGAGAGCAGCTACGACACGGACAACATGGTGTTCACGAAGCAGCAGGACGACCTCTTCCGCCACTGGGTTCTGGGGCTGGGCTCCGGCGATCTTCAGTTGCAAACGATGGGCGGCCGAGGGGTCGTTGCCAAGGTATCGAACGTTCTCTTCCTCAACTCGAAGGTGGCCAGGATTCAGCGACTGATTGCCACGAAGCCGGACGTACCCCAGCGGGCGTGAGGCGAAGTGACTTTTCATTCGGACAACATCGCCGTGCTCCCCGAATGGCACCGCCAGGGCATCGGCCGCGCCCTGTTGGAGGAAATCCACCAAGCGTTTCGGCAATCCGGCGACGACATCCAGGCCACCGTGCCGGAGACCAACCTCCCCGTGCAGTTGTTCCTCCGAGATGCCGGTTACAAAGCTGTCCGCGTGGTGCCGGGGTGCTTCGGTAGCGAGGACGGCTACGTAATGCAGCGCAGCAACGGCTGACCCCGAGAGAACGGTAAACGCCGTCGCTGCTGCTGTCTGGGGGTGGCTATCCCTGGCGTTCTCTTCCCAACGTCCAGCAGGGGGCGTCACTGGCCGGAAACGACTCTTCGGACGCCTCCTGCACGATGTCTGTCCCCCTGTTGCCGCCTGGCGGCTGCCGATCTCCCGCTTCGACCGCGCGGCTCGCGTCCGCTGGCCGGCCCTGTCGCGGGCGGCTGGAACCTTCGGCGGTGTTGACGTCGCGATGTCCGGCCAAGGCACAGTTGTCCACCACGGTCACATTCACGCCGCGGATCGCACGAAGTAACCGCTCCAGCGCGGATCGGCCGAAGCAGCGCTGGTACCAGGGACGCTGGGTCCGGCCCAAGAAGATATGAGTAATGCCGTACTCCGCGACAAAGGCCGCGATCGACCCGACCAGGGCGCTGCTAGTGAGTGTCACGGGGACGCCGCCCAGTTGCTCCGCCAGGCTTAGGGCGCTGGCGACGGTCTCCGGCACTCCGGGCCGCACATGGCGAAGATCTTCCCCGGGGGCTGCGATGTGGACGGCGTACCAGGGGGCACTTAGCTGGCCGGCGAGTTCGGCGCAAGTGCAAACGAGTTGGGCCACGTTCGGGCTCTTGGAGGCCAGACAGACCATGAACCGCTCCTGTCCGCTCCTCTGGTGCCCGCTCTGCCCTTGGTCGCGCCGGTCCAACAACGTGGCAACCGTCTGCTGAGCGAGATCCCGCAGTCGGGTCAGGTTTGACAGCGTGAAGAGTCTTTGGAGTTCCTCGCTCACCTCGCCCACGGGGTAGAGTTCGCCGCGGAGAAAGCGGTCATGGAGCGTTTCCGCGGGTGGATCGATGTTGACGATCTGATCGGCCATGCGAAGCACGTGCTCGGGGACGCCTCCCCTTACCTTGACTCCTGGAACATGTGCGACAGGGCCGGACCCCTTCTCCAGATACTGGAGGTTAAGCGTCGTGATGACGTGAATACCGACGTTCAGCAGCTCCTCCACGTCCAGATAACGGCTGGCATTGCGGCTGTCCGGGGCGTTTGTCCGGGACACCTGGTCCACGAGGACCACGGTCGGCCGGCGGGCTAGCACCGCATTCAGGTCCATCTGTTGCCACACCATGTCGCCGACGGGAATGCGCCGGCAGGGCACCTGTTCGAGGCCGTCGATCAGGGCGGCGACATCCGTACGGCCATTAGTCTCGACGACGCCGATGACCACGTCAACGCCCAGACGGCGGAGGCGTCGGCCTTCCTCCAACATTTCGTTCGTCTTCCCTACGCCAGGCGCGTAGCTGAAATAGACCTTGAGCCGGCCGCGCTGCTGCCGCTGGATAAGGTTGAGGAACTGCGCAGTCGTGGGCTTTGACGAGGGAACGGACATGGCCTCTTTCCCCTCACTTCTGTGGCTGAAGCGTCGCACTTTTTCCGTAGACAGGATTCTTCCGTTCCGTTGCCTCCGCCGACCAAACCGGAAGGGTGAGGCGGAACACGGTCCCGTTGCCCTGATGGCTGTCGCACCTAATGGTGCCCCCGTGAGCGGTCACGATTTCACGGGTGATCGGGAGCCCCAGCCCAGTGCCGCTACTCCGGGGTTGTCCGGGGACGCGGAAGAACCTGTCGAAGAGGTGTGGCAGGTACTCCGGCGAGATGCCGATCCCCGTGTCCGCCACTGACAGGGTGACCGCGTCTCCGGAGGAGGACGCAGCTAAGGTGATGCGTCCGCCGCGATCGGTGTAGGTCAATGCGTTGTCGATCAGGTTGTGCAGGGCATGGCCGAGTGCTTCGGCATCAACCCGCACCGTGGGCAGGTCGACGGGCCCTTCTACCACGATCTCCACTCCCTTCTCTTCAGCCCGAGGGCGACTGGCTTCCCGCGCCGCTTGCAGGAGTGCCAGTGGCTGTTCCGGCCGCAGGTCGAGGGATTGTCGTCCCTGCTCCACGCGGGCCAGATCCAGCAGATTGTTCATCGTCATCAGCAGCCGCTCCGCGTTGTC
>JBGQLF010000086.1:0-13675 GCA_041499985.1 Gemmataceae bacterium | reverse complement strand
CGGCGGGGGGGCCGAGGAACTTGGTCTTGCCCTCCGCCTGTTCGGGTGCCATGTAGCTGGGCGTACCCATGATCGCCCCGTCGCGGGTCTGACCCATGTCCTCTTCCAGGCGCTTGGCCAAACCGAAGTCGGTGATCTTGGGGACGCCGTCCGGCGTCAGCAACACATTGGCCGGCTTCAGATCGCGATGGATGATGCCGCGCTCGTGGGCGTAGTGCATGGCCCGGGCCAGGGTTTCCAGCAACTGGGCTGCATGCCGGGCCGCTTGGGGTATGCCGTTGAGCTTCTTGTCCAGCGCGCCACCGGAAACGAACTCCATCGCCAGAAACGGCTGGCCGTCGCGCTCGCTGACCTCGTACACCTGGACGATGTTGGGATGCTGCATCCGCGCCACGGCTTCGGCTTCGATGCGGAAGCGCATCAGGTCTTCGGAGCCGCCGTGGGCTCCCGCCAGAAGCGTCTTCAGCGCCACGATGCGGTTGAGGCCTTGCTGGCGCGCCTTGTAAACCACGCCCATGCCACCGCGGCCGAGCACGCCCAGGATCTCGTAACCCGCCAAGGCCTTGCGCTCGGTGCGTGGGACCACCGGTTTATGCCCGGCCGGCGATTGTGTCTCGGCAGTGACCTCCTGCGGCTCCGGCGGCACAGATCCTGTGAACGTCTGTGCGGTTACATCCACCATCGCGCTACGCGTTGGGCCCGCGGTGCCGAGTGGCTCCGTGCGATCCACTGCCGTGGCCGAGACTGCCACCACCGAAGCGAACGTCTGCGCCGTGATATCCACCGGGCCGGGCAAATCGGAAAGGGACGACGAAAGGAGCTCGGTTTGCTCGGCCACGTTGCGAGGAGGCGGCGCGGGTGCCAGGGTCAGCGCACTGCTCAGTCCCGCCACAGTTCGAGGAGGCGGCGTTGCCGTTCCGGGCCGTTCCGGGATGAGTTCCTCATCGTGCTGGGGGAGCATCGAGGGAGCCAGCGTCGCGGCGCTGACATCGACACTTCTCACCGGCGTCATGCTCGGCAGGCGTTCGGTCCGATCCGACACGGACACCGGAAGAGGCAGCGAGGCCACCAGGGTTTGGGCCATGATATCGATCGCGCCGGGCGAGGCACTTGGCGGCACCAAGCTGGGGTTCTGGATCGAGCCACCCACAGCGGATGTGGAGCTGGGAAGGACGAACGTCACGGCGTCTCGGCTGATGGTCGGGCCCACGGAGGTCTCGTTACCCACATGCCGCGCTCCACAGACCGGACAGGCGCTGGCCGAACTGGTTGCCAAGGATCCAGAGTCGTTTCCGTCTTGCCATTCGTGGCCGTTTGGACAAGTGAGCATTCGTGACATGTGCTAATCCCCGGTTGAGCAACTCTGGCGATAGTGGAGCGCTCCGGAAGTGTGCTCGGTTTCGACGTAAAAACAGTTCCCCCAAGTAAAACATAAGTAATTGCGCAGCAGACCTCAATAGGCATGCCGTGGTTTCTTTTCTTCGAGGTGCCGGGACCCTGGCGCAGGAAGACGGCGCCCACTAAAGCAGCTCCGCAGAAACCATTGGACACGTCTCTTTGGAGTGCGGCGATTTATCGCCGCTTTGTTTGGTCCGAAAGCGGCGATGAATCGCCGCACTCCAGAGAGCCGGGCCGCAGGCCAGGTCAAAACAACTCTGCGGACTTGCTTAGAGGCTCCCTCCCGAGACGAAGGCCGCCCGAAGGCGGCCTTTTCAGGAGGGAAAGGAGAGGATATCTCACGATTCTCGGCGGCGCCGACACCGTCGCCATCCGAGCAGACTCAGAAGGCCCACCGCGCCGAGGACCAGGCTGCTGGGCTCGGGGACTACGTCCGGGTCGGCCGTCAACACCACATCATTGCCGCTCGTCCCGCCAAAGTAGGTGATCTCGAACAGATGGCCACCGATGGTCAAGTGGTCCAGATTCTGCAGCCCGCCCATGGACCCCTGCGGGGCGCCGAAGCGGCCTTGGATTGGGAAGCCGCCCTCGTTCTTGATGATATCGAATTGGGTGCCCGGCATGTGTACATAGTTCGGGCCAAGCGATGCGTCCAGGTCCCCGCCGAGGGTGACGATGCCCTTGGCATCGACTTGATCGTAGCCCGTGCCGGCCACCGTGCCATCCAAGAGCATCTCCAGGCCGGAACCCGGTATCAGGGTCATGTTCTGGAGCGTAAGGATTCCGGGACTCAGGCCAACAACGACGGTGCCGCCTCTTCTACCTTGCTGAATGGTCACAGATTGTGTTTGAATCGGCGGCGGCCCCTGGGCGGTGACGCTGCCAATAGTGCCTGCCCCCTTCAACGTGGCACCCGCGTCCACCTGGAAGTCGGCATTGGGGTACAGCCCGCCATTGAGTACCAGCGAGTTGTTCACCTCGAGGAGTCCCGCCTGAATCTCGACGAGACCCTTGTAGGGACCGGACCCGGACAGAAACAGCGCGCCGCCCCCTTGCTTGGTTATGTTCTGCGTCCCGCTAGAGCTGAGGGTTCCCAAAAGGTTCAGAGTCGGCAGGCTCGAACTGCTCGTGGGACCGGTGTTGACAATCAGGGGACTCTGCAACGTGATCGGTGCCGAGATCGTATGCGCCCCGGTACCACTCATTGTGTTCGCATTCAATGCCGCCGTGCCCGTGCTGACAGCAAATGTGAGGCCCCCCCCAATCTCACTATCTGGGGTAATATTATAGCTGTTGGGGGGGGCCTCGATCTGGATCGTCCCGACCGTGAAGAACCCATTCACATTGACCTGGGGACTCGCGGACGAACTCGTGAACAGAGCGACCGCGCCGGTGGCGTTGGGAGGCCCCGGGGGAGTCCAATTGGCGGGAGTGCTCCAGTTCCCGGGAACTGGGGTGGTCCACTGAAAGGTATCGGCCCGCAGTGTTGCGGTCAGGGAAATAGACAGACCGCCTAGGATGCAGGCCAAGCATCGCCACAGCAATGTCTTCATAAATGGATACATGACATCGAGTCTCGCCAAGGAAAAGGTAAGTGAACCGCTTCGCTGCGCCGCTACCCGAAAGGTCCTCTTCTCCGGGATGTAAACTCAACTTGCACTTCTTGGGCCAAAGAATCGGCTGGGAGCCGAATTCTGTCCAACTGCCAGCGCCTCGTCAGAAGCGTTCGTGTCGACACCGGCAGCGCGGCCCGAACACAAGTCGTTGGCAGCAGAAGGGCTGGAGTGCGAGGCCAACCATGGGGAGGTCCAGAGGACTTCCGGTCATGGTACTCAATAATGTAAAGATCTTGATTCGTTTAGATGCTCAAGTGGACGCTTGTATGTAAATAATGGACAACATCTGTATGGTGCCGATGTTAACATCTGGCAACGTCCCGGCGCTCCTTTGAGAGCCGGAACCCCGGGTGGCACGCCCTGAGTCCGCGAAGGGCGTGTCCGCCGCAGTCCCACGCCCTTCGCAGACTCAGGGCGTGCCACCCATCGTTCGCGCCTCGGCAAAAACGAAATGGCTGCTGTGTTCGTCTGATAGAGGTGGCAAGGATTTGCCGTTTTTCGGTTTTTTCCGTACGAGTTGCCGTCCCGATCAGGTACCCTCAAGGGATGATCAGAAATGTTCCGGTATGGCCCCAGGCGCAGCTGGAGGTTGTTTGCGCCCCCTCCGCGGATCGCCTCGCGACGCCGCCGTCCTTTTCCCGTGACCCCAGGTTGTGCAGGTGCCACCTGTTCGGCACCCGCTGCGCTCCCCGGCCCAAAGCGTCTCGGAGCAGGAGCCACTTGTGGGTGGTCTTGGGGACGCCGTAGGATTCGTTGATGGAAGGCGTCAGGGATCGCGCCTGTAGCAACGTTGCAACCGGGTCTGCCGGGGTTCGTCCGCTCTCGTTTCGGAGTCGAATATGACTCGCTGCCGATCATTCCAGTCTTTCCTGTCCCTCCTGCGGGGTCGGTCGGAAAATGCTCCCTTCCTTGGTAATCCCCCAATTCTCTCCTCGAGCGCGGGTAAGCCACGCCGGCGTCCGTTCGCGTTCGCCCTGGAAGTGCTCGAAGATCGTGTGCTGCCCAGTGTCGGCAATCTCGATCTCGGGTTCGGCAATGCCGGCAAGGTCCTCACGACCGTCGGTACGGCCAATTCCCAGGCCAACGCCATCATCGTGCAAAACGATAATCGCATTGTGGCGGCAGGCGTCGCCTCGAATGGCCACGATAACGACTTCGCCCTTCTCCGTTACAACCCCGACGGCAGCCTCGACACAACCTTCGGCGTGAGGGGACAAGTCTTGACCGACTTCGGTCACGGGGATGACGAGGCCCTCGCTCTCGCTCTTCAGGCGAACGGCAAAATCGTGGCGGCCGGCTCGGCGACGGACGGTAGTCACCGGGACATCGCCTTGGCGCGCTACAACAAGGATGGCAGCCTGGACCCGACCTTCGGCATTGCGGGGAAAGTGACGTTCGCCTTCGCCTCGACCAGTACCGAGGTCGCGACGGCGCTGGCGCTCCAGACGACCAATGACCCGACAGCAGATGACAACATTGTCGTAGCTGGGCAAGCCGGCACAGCCCACCAGGACATGGCCGTGGCCCGTTTCAACGCCAACGGGACCCCTGATAGTAGCTTCGGCAGTGGCGGCGGAACCCTGATCGATTTCGGCGTTGGCGATGCGGTAGCCGCAGCGCTCGGGCTCCAGGCGGACGGCAAGATCGTCGTGGCGGGCAAGGCGGTGCAGCAGCATAGCTCTGGCACGAATCGGGATTTCGCACTGGCCCGGCTGACGGCGTCCGGGGCCCTGGACAACAGTTTCGGCACGGCGGGCAAGGTCACGACGGACTTCGGCTTCGGCGACGACGCGGCCAGCAGTCTGGCGATTCAGGGCACGGGCGACATCGTACTCGCGGGCCAAATGACCGATGGCAAGTTTAACTTCATCGCTTTGGCGCGGTACACACCTGCTGGAGTTCTGGATGCGAGCTTTGGTACAGGCGGCACGACGCTGGGACCGCAGGGCACCATCACCACTTCGGTCGGGGCCAGTGATGACGCAGCCAATGCCCTGGTCATCCAGCCCAACGGGAGACTTGTCGTTGCCGGGCGCACTCTGATCGACGTGAGTGGCATACCCACACAGAATCTGGCCCTGGCCCGCTATACCGCGGACGGAGCCGTGGACCAGACCTTTGGCATCAACGGCCAGGTGACCACGGCGGTTGGAAGCGGTGCCGCTGTTGCCAACGGCGTGGCCGCCACCGCCGACGGCAAGCTGGTGGTAGCCGGATCGGCGAGCAGTACCAACGGCACCAGCTTCGCCTTGGTGCGCTACCAGGCTGACATCCGGCCCATCGCCAGTGACGATCAGTTCAGCGCCGCAAGTGGGTCCACCCAATTCATCTCCCTGCCCGTGCTCCGCAATGACTTCGACCCCGACGGTGATCCGCTCCAACTAGCGGGTCTGAAAAGCGAAGGAATAGTGATCCCGCCCAGTACCCAGACTACAGTGACAGTGACCCCGAAGGGCAACAAGTTCACCTTCAACGGCAGCGTCATACTCTTCCAGCCCAAGGGAGGGGCTGCTGGTACCTACGGCTTCACCTACACCATATCTGATGGCTGGCTGACCTCGGCACCGGCGACGGTCACGGTGACCGTGGTGAACAGTACCATCCAAAAAGCAGGCGATCTGGTGCCCCAGTTTGGCCAGACTGGGCGGCAACTATTCCTCAACTCCTTGGGGGGGGAGAATGCTTCCAGCGCTTTGGCCTTCCAGGCCGATGGCAAGGTCTTGGCGGCCGGCAGTTACTTCGATGGGACGAACACCGAGTTCGAAGTCATCCGCCTGAACGCCGATGGCTCTCAAGATTTTAACTATGGCTTTAGTGGCTTTGCCGATGTACCCTTCGGCTTTGGAGATAATGTGGCCTATGCCGTCGCGGTGCAGTCCGACGGCGCGGCAGTGGTGGCGGGCTACGCTACGAACAGTAACGGCAATCGGGACTTCGGCCTGCTTCGCTTCGACACCAGCGGAATGCAGGACACCACCTTCGGCAATGGCGGTCTCGTGTTCACGGATTTTGCCGGCGGTAAGGCCGAGATCCACGGCATGGCGCTGCAACCTGATGGCAAGATCGTGGTTGCGGGCTTCGCCATGCTTGGGACGAACCAGGATATTGCGCTGGCCCGCTACAATCCGGACGGCAGCCTCGATATCACGTTCGGAACTGGGGGCTCGGAAACCTTCAGCCTGGGGGTGGGAGCCGACACGGCCAATGCCGTCCTGCTCCAGCCCGATGGCAAGATTGTCGTGGCAGGGTCGGTCGTGAACGGCCACGACGAGGACTTCGCCTTGATCCGCTTGTTCAGCGATGGCCGTCTCGATCCGACCTTCGGTCAGAATGGTCTAGCCACACTGGACTTCGGCCGAGGTGATGATGTCGCCACTGCCCTGGCCGTTCAGCCCGACGGCAACTTTGTGCTCGCCGGGTATGCCTTCAATGGACACGACAGGGACTTTGCTCTGGCCCGCTTCACCGCCACTGGTCAGGTCGATACCACTTTCGGCGGCGACGGGCATACCTTTGGCCCCGCCGGCACGGTGACGACCAATCTCGGACCGCGCGATGATGAGGCCAAGACGGTCTCCGTCCTGGATACCGGCAAGATCATGGTCGGCGGCTTTTCCGAGCAGAATAACTACAGCACCGATGGGATCAACAAGGATTTTGCCTTGGTGCGCTACGATGTCCACGGCCGAGTGGACAAGAACTTCGGCACCAATGGCAGCGTCATTTCGGACCAGGCAGCCGATGAAGATGTGATCAATGCCCTAATCGTCCAGCCCGACGACCGCATTGTCGTCACCGGCAATGTCAACGCGGCAGGCCATATCGACAAGATTGTGGAGCGCTTCAACACCGACGGCAGCCTGGACACGACCTATGTGCCCGGCGGGTCGAGCGGCCGCGTTTTTGCCAGTTTCGGCAGGGCCAACGACTACGCCAACGCGGTCGCCGTCCAAAGTGATGGCAAGATCGTGGCGGCGGGCAGCGCCGGGAACAACGCCTACTTCGGTCTCATTCGGCGCGAAGGCGATCGCGGCATCCGCGACGATACGTTTGGCGCGGATGGGCGGGTGCTCACCAAGGTTGGCCCGGGTCAGGATATCGCCAAGGCCGTCGCCATCCAACCCGACGGCAAGATCGTGGCGGTGGGCAGTTCGGAGCAGGACAATGGCAGTCCCCTGGGGCGCAACCAGGATTTCGCCCTGGTCCGCTACAATCCCGACGGCAGCCTGGATACGACCTTTGGTCATGGCGGCATCGTCACGACCGATTTCAATGGCTGGAACGACTCGGCCCAGGCGGTAGTCCTTCTGGCGAACGGAAACATCCTCGTAGCGGGCTCCAGTGCCCTTTCCAACGCCCCGGGCCAACTGGACTTTGCCTTGGCCGAGTACAATCCCGATGGCAGCCTTGATGTGAGCTTCGGGCAGGGAGGCAAAGTCATCACCGGCTTCGGGCATGGCGATGCCGTCGCCACGGGCCTGGCCGTGCTGCCGGATGGCAGCATCGTCGTGGGGGGGTATGCCTCCAACGGTAGCAATTCAGATTTTGCCCTGGCCCGCTACACCGTCTCCGGAAGACTGGATACCACCTTCGGAAACGTGGGCCGGGTCACCACTGACTTCGATGGTGGCGATGATCAGGCACACGGCCTGGCGGTTCAAGCCGATGGCAAGATTGTGCTCGCGGGCTCGGCCACGACAGGTGCGACCACCGTTTTTGCCCTGGCGCGCTACAACAGCAACGGCACGCTGGACACCAGCTTTCAAGATCCCAACGTCGGGCGCACCGGGACAGCTACCCCCGCAGGCACCGTGACCACGAGTTTCAATGGCGACACGGATGTCGGGAATGGCGTGGTGATCCAGGCGGACGGCAAGATTGTCGTCGTGGGCACCAGCAAGAATCAGACTAGCCACGATTTCGCCGTGGCCCGCTATCTGACCAATGGTCTACTCGATACGACGTTCGGCAACGGCGGCAAGACGACGTTCAGTGTGGAGGATGATAACGGCACTGCTGTCGCCCTCGCACCCGATGGACAGATTGTCGTCGCGGGATCGACTAATTCGTCGAACTTCAACAAGTCTGGGTTCGTGGTCGCGCGCTTGTTCGATCGCCCTCTCAACGATTTTCCGCCGGTGACCGTGCCGGCCCTGGGGAGCACCACGGAAGGCGTGCCGGTCGTGATCCCGGTGCTGCTGAGTGCTAGCGATCAGAACAAGATTCCCCTTTCCGTGATCCGCATCACCCAAGGAGGCGCTGGCAGCGTTCAGCTCAACGCCGATGGCACCGTGACCTACACTCCAGAGCCAGACTTCAGCGGTACCGATCACTTCACCTATACGGTCAGTGATGGCCAGCTCAGCACCGAGGGAACGGTAACCGTCCATGTAATCGCCAATCCGCCGCGCCTCGGAGCGGTCATCGACGGCGGTCAGCATCTGGTCGTAGGGGAGAGTTGGTTGGACCTCAGCTCCCCCACGGCGGTAGGTCAGCTCGGTTCCTTTGCCGTTCTCACCAATGGCGATCTGAGTACGGCCACCGACACCAGCAACGCCGGCGTGGACAATCACGTCCGCCTGCGCGGCGCTTTCGACGTCTCCATCCTGGATCTCACCCTGAACATTCCGGCCGACGCCAATTACCTGAGCTTTGACTTCGCTTTCGACAGCAATGAGTATCCGTTCTTCCGCAACCGTGGCTTCAATGACGCCTTCCTCGCCGAGCTGGATCGGACGACCTGGTCGGTGGATCCGGTAACCAATGCCATCACCGCGCCGGATAACTTCGCCTTCGATGCTCAGGACTCCCAGCATCGCCCGGTGAGTGCCGCCAGCCATTTCTTCGATGACCGGCGCGTCGAGACACTGACAGGAAACTTCTATAACGGCGGCACGCCGCTGCTCGAGGCCGGCACGCCCATCACGCCGGGGTTGCATCACTTGTACCTGTCGATCTTGGACGTAGGCGACGGGCAGATCGATTCGGCGGTGTTCCTCCGCAACCTGGTCGTCCGCCGTCTGCCAGTGGGCAGCGCGGCCCCAGGAGTCCATCAGCCGCCCTTGGCCGTCGATGATTTCGTTCCCTTCCGGCCCAATCAGCCGATCACGCTGCACGTGCTCGACAACGACATCAGTTTCGATGGCACGCCTTTCGCGCTCGTTCGCGTCTCTCCGGCTGGACATGGGCAGGTGCTTCTCGACACGGTCGATGATACCGTGACCTACACCCCCACCAGTGCGTCCTCCGATGGCAGCGATACGTTTACCTACACGATCCAGGATGCAGAGGGAAATACGAGCACAGCGACGGTGCACCTGGTACCGCTGCTGGCGGCCTCCGCGAGCCAGAGCGCCGCACCGACTGACCCGTCGGTCACGGTGGCGACGACCGGGATCGTGGCCACGCTCAGCAACGACACCTTGGGGAGCGCCCCAACCCCCGTTACAGTCGGCAATTACTCCGCCAATCCAGGCCTGGCGACCAGCGCGGGGACGGTCAGCCTGAAAGGCGCCAGTTTCTTCGAGGTCAAGGTTCTCGGCTCCCATACCAGCGACCAGGTGCTGGTCTCGTTTGCCGCTCCAGCCGACGGCTCGCAGCTCCTCTACTGGACGTGGACTGCCTTTGAACCGGTCCGCGGCAGCGGCGACACTCCCCCGACTCGTACGGCCGATGGACGCTTCCAGGTCCTCCTTGACGGCACCAGCCATCCGCGCATCACCGGCCTCACCGGCACCGTGTTCACCGTGAGCATTCCGGTCAACACGCCTTCCAACCCAGTGGTGATCACGCCGCCCGTTGTCCTGGGTTCCTCGGGAGGCACGCCCGGTGGCACGAGCGATGCACCGGGTCAAGGCCAGACCGCGACCTTCCGCAGCAGCGCCGAGCTGTCCCTGGCCTTGGTGCCGTTTCAGAACGGCCAGGGATCCGGCACCCAAAATTCGCAAGCGGGCGGCGCCAATGGGGTCCTTCCCGGTACAGGAACGAATGCAGCCATTGCCTCGGGAAGTTCCGCGGGGAGCCAAAGCAGCGGCGGCGGGGATAACACGGACCAGGTCAGCAACACGGCGGCGTTATGGCGGACCCTGCTCGGGGACGAAGTCTACTGGTTATGGCTCATGGGCGGCGATGAGGTGTTAATGATGTGGTTGCAAAAGGGGGCGACTGGGGTCGTTCCAGCCGCAGCTCCGCCGAACCCTCCAGCCGACAGGCCGATGACACCTACTCCCGAGGGGCAGTCGCGCCGGCACACCGTCGAAACCCTCTTCGCCGACGCGCTACCGGAGGAGTACAGGCCGACGTTTACGGACGCGGTCGCGCCCTGCGAGGAGGGGGCTTGGATCCCGGTCGACATGGCCGTGGAAGCTCGGACACAGCTTGCCAATGAGCCCGATGTCTACCCTGAGAATGCGGCTTCGGTTGCCCTGGCTCTGTCCGCGGTGGCGCTCGCTCAGGCTCACGGGATGGATCAACGCGCGCGTACGAGGTCGAGTACTTGCCAGTTGGACGCGCATGCCCCATAATCATGCTCTCCGAGGACGTACTCCGGGCCTCTGGGGAAAACGGGACCGGCGCCTGGGGTTGCCGCTGCCTGTCTTTCCTCGCCCCAAGGCTCACGGAATCGAGTCGAACGAGTCGAGAGGGCATCGATGCTCATTATTCAGGTCACCAACGAGAAGCAGAACCAGCGTCTAGAACATCCCGAAGGACCGATCGAGTTGGGCCGGGGTCCGCAGCGCGATGTCAAGCGCTTCATGGTAGAAGACATCTCCGTTTCCCGTGATCAGCTTCGGGTCGAAGAGTTGGCCCCCGGGAGCATCCGCGTCGAGAACCTGAGTCTGAAAATCCCCGTTGCTCTTGCCGACGGCTCCAGTGTGCCGATGGGGGGCAGTCGCGAGCTGAACCTGCCGGTTCGCCTTACCGTGGGACAAACACGCATCGAGGTCAGCCCTGGCCTTCAGGACTCGGCCGTCGAGCGGGAAGGTTTGTTGACCATCTCCCAGCCGGTTCGCAGCCGCAGTGGGGCCCGTCCCGCGTTGCAACCCCTGACGCAATTGGGCGAGTCGCCCACGCCGGAGACGATCACGCAATGGCTGGAAACCGTCATTGCCCTCCAGCGCTCTGCCGGCGATCCAGCGGAAATCTACGAGCAGACGGCCCGCGCGCTGATTAGCCTGGTCGGACTCGATATCGGCCTGATCTTGCTGCGGCGCGAAGGCAAGTGGGAAGTCGTGGCCCGCAGCGCCAACGACAGCGGTTTCGCTGGCTACGGACGCGAATTTAGCCAGACCATCTTGAATCAGGTCGTTAGCGAGCGACGGACCTTCTACCAGGACCTCGGCTCCTTGACGTCGCAGGAGAGCCTGCGCAATATCGATGCGGTCGTGGCCTCCCCGATCTTTGGTCTTCAGGAAGAAGAGGTCGTCGGCGCGGTTTATGGTTCGCGGCGCTGGCGGGGCCGGGCCAAGGGCGGCGGCATCAGTACTCTGGAAGCGCAATTGGTTCAGCTTCTAGCCGCCGCGGTTGGCGCCAGCCTGGCGCGGGCCGAGGCGACGCGGACGCGCGTGCAGTTCGAGCAGTTCTTCTCACCCGAACTGGTGCGCGAGTTGGAGCGCGATCCTGACATGCTCGAGGGTCGCAATCAGGAAGTCACGATCCTGATGAGTGACTTGCGCGGCTTCTCGCGCTTGTCCGAACGACTGGGGCCGCAAGCGATCTGCGGCCTGGTACGCGACGTAATGGAAGTGCTGTCCAACCGGATCGCCGAGCACAAGGGGGTCATTGTCAGCTATGCCGGCGACGGCATCCTGGCGATGTGGAATGCTCCTGCGAAGCAGGAAAACCATGCTCTGCTGGCCTGCCAGGCGGCTCTGGCGATGTTGGCGGAGCTACCGAGCTTGGACGCCCGCTGGCACGACAAAATCGGCGTCCCCCTGAAGCTGGGGATCGGCATTAACACCGGTCCGGTCCAGGTCGGCAACACAGGCAGCAGTCGCAAGTTTGTCTACGGTCCCCTGGGTCATACGGTGAACCTTGCCAGCCGGGTCGAGGGAGCCACGAAACAACTGGGCATTCCCGTCCTCATCACCGGTTCAACCCGCGCCCAGCTCGGCAATGCGCTGATCACCCGCCGCCTGTGCCAGGTGCGAGTCGTTGGCATCGCGGGGGCGGTGGAGCTTTACGAGCTACAAGGGGACACCGCACCACCCACCTGGATGAGCCGGCGCGACACCTACGAAAGTGCGCTCGCGCTTTACGAAGGACGCCAGTGGTCCAAGGCCTGTCAGACGCTGCTCCCACTCTTGGAGCTGGCAGACAACCAGACTGGCTTTGACAACCCGACGTTGAAGCTGATGCGGCGAGCCTGGGAGTGCCTGGAGTCGCCACCCGAGACGTTTGATCCCGTCTTGGAGCTTTCGAGTAAGTGACCGGCGCGCCGATCATCCCCGAGCTGGTTACAATCCTGCTTGTGGGTTAGGATTCCGATCCTGACGTCAGGATCGGAATCCTAACCCACAAGCAAGAACGCGGCCCGGCGCTATTTCCCAGGCCCCGCGGGACTCATCGTCCGTTTCTGTGCGGCCAACTGCTGATTGCGCGCCTTGAGCTGCTCCGTAAGCTCCTTGGTGTGATCGGTGACCGGGGCTGTGCCGGAGTCGAACTCGAAGGCGTTCGTGAAGCCCTTCGGCATCGGCTCCTCGGCCTTGTGAAGTACCGGTTCGCGGAATTCCATCTGAAGCAGCAAGGCGTCGGTGCTGCTGGGCGGCGCCGGGCCCCACCACTCGAACCGATAGGGCCACAACGTCTTGCTGTCCAGATAGACCTGGCAGGTGCGCGGGAGGAAGGAAGGCCAGCGCTCCGGCTGCGGCGAGATCGACTTCGTTACTTCCTCGGCCCAGACGCCCGTCAGCTTGAGCACATCGTGGCCGTTCCAGCGCTCCGGGGCTTGCTGGGTGAAAACCATCTGCTTCTGGAGGTTTTGCAGGAGTGGGGCAAGGCCCGTAAAGAGCTGACCGCGGAAAAACTCGTCGCGGAGCTGGGGCAGCATGTCCGGCGCGTTGAGCGCATCCATCACCTTTTTTAACTCCCATTTAGTCGTCACCCGGTCAGTAGGTCCGGCGCGCATGGTTTGCCAGACGGTCGTGCCGTCACTTACCACGCTCGTTTCGCCCCCGGTGCCGCCCAGATGGACTTTCAGGTCCAGGCGCAACCGGTGACCGGGTCCCGCCAGATAACGGCCGTCGGCCCGGAACGTCAACCCTTGCAGATCAACCTGTTGCCAGACCTTGGTCTCGATCCAGCCCAGGCGCTTCGTCGGATCCACCAACTCGATCGCCTGTTCCAGGCTCTTGAGGGCTGCCGGGTCCGGCTTGGGCGGCGGAGGCGGGGTTGGCGTGGTAGGTGGGGCGGACGTCGCGGGTTTGGGCGAGGGCACTGTCTGTTGCGCGCTGACGCCGACCCACACGAGGGCGACTCCGATGACACTAAGAGGCAGAGTGTGACGGAAGTACGACATAGGCAAGGTCTTCCGGATTTGACGAAAGTTTCGGCCAAGCTTTGGTCGAGTATATCCCCTGACGACCGAGGGCGAAAGGTGAAAGAGCGCCGGAGGTGGAACACATGAAGCGAACGGCAGGTACGTGGGTGATGCTCGCCGCGCT